>JBBQKT010000010.1:0-25440 GCA_038327205.1 Burkholderiales bacterium
TATTTCAAGGCGCAAGGGATGTTCGGCGTTGCCCGTGCGGGCGAGATCGATTTCACCCAGGTGGTCAAGCTTGACCTCGGCAGCGTCGTGCCCTCGCTGGCCGGCCCCAAGCGCCCGCAGGACCGGATCGAAATCACCCATGTGTCGAGCAAGTTCGCCGAGCTATTCAGCGCGCCGCCCACCGCCAACGGTTTCAACCAGGCGGCCGACAAGCTGCACACCCGCTACGCCACCCCCAGCGGCCTGAACGTCGGCAATGGCGATGTGCTGATCGCGGCGATCACCTCCTGCACCAACACCTCCAACCCCAGCGTGCTGCTGGCCGCCGGTCTGCTGGCGAAAAAGGCGGTCGAGGCGGGCTTGAAGGTGGCGCCGCACATCAAGACCTCGCTGGCCCCCGGCTCGCGCATCGTGACCGAATACCTCGAAAAAGCGGGCCTGCTGCCCTACCTCGAAAAGCTTGGTTTCTTCGTCGCCGGCTACGGCTGCACGACCTGCATCGGCAATGCCGGTGATCTGACGGCCGAGCTCAACGAGGCCATCACCAGCAACGACCTGGTTGCCGCTGCGGTGCTGTCCGGCAACCGCAATTTCGAGGCCCGCATCCACCCGAACCTGAAGGCCAATTTCCTGGCCTCGCCACCCTTGGTCGTCGCCTACGCGATTGCGGGCAATGTGATGGTCGATGTGATGACGCAGCCGCTGGGCAAAGGCAAAAAGGGACGCGACATTTTCCTCGGCGACATCTGGCCGACCAGCGATGAAATCTATGCGCTGATGAAGTTCGCGATGGACCCCAAAGCCTTCCGCGAGAACTACGCGCTGGCGGAAAAGAAGCCCGGCAAGTTGTGGCAAAAAATTGAAGGCGTGACTGGGCAGGTCTACGACTGGCCGGCCAGCAGCTACATCGCCCAACCGCCCTTCTTCGAGAACTTCACGCAGGAGCCGGTGTTCACGGCCGCCGGTGTCTCGGACGCGCGCATCATGGCCCTGTTCGGCGACTCGATCACCACCGACCACATCTCCCCCGCCGGCGCCATCAAGGAAAGCTCACCGGCCGGCCAGTACCTGCTGTCCCAGGGCATTCAAAAAGCCGACTTCAACAGCTATGGCTCACGCCGCGGCCACCACGAGGTGATGATGCGCGGCACCTTTGCCAATGTGCGGATCAAGAACCTGATGATCCCGGCCACGGCCGACGGCGGCCGCGAGGAAGGTGGTGTGACGCTGTATCAGCAGGACGGTCCGCAAAAGGGCGAAAAGCAATTCATCTATGACGCCGCGATGAACTACATCAAAGCCGGCGTGCCCACCGTCATCTTTGGCGGCGAGGAATACGGCACCGGCTCCAGCCGCGACTGGGCGGCCAAGGGCACGCAGCTCTTGGGCATCAAGGCGGTGATCGCCCGCAGCTTCGAGCGCATCCACCGCTCCAACCTGGTGGGCATGGGTGTGCTGCCGCTGCAGTTCAAGGGCACGGACAGCTGGGAGACGCTGGGGCTGAAGGGCGACGAGCTGATCGACATCGTCATCGATGGCGAACTGGCGCCGCAGCGAGATGCTGCGCTGGTGATCCAGCGGTCGGATGGCTCAAGGCAGACGGTGGCTTTGGTGCTGCGGATTGATACACCGATCGAGGTGGATTACTACCGGCATGGCGGGATCTTGCCGTTTGTTTTGAGGCAGTTGTTGGCAGCCTGACATCCGTCATTCCTGCGAAGGCAGGAATCGAGTCGCGCCGAACGACAGCTCATATTTGCGCTGGATGCCAGCCTTCGCTGGCATGACGGGCGGGGCTACAAAGACTTGCCTAGCAGCTTCTCAATCGCCGGCATCAACGGACCCAATTTCTCCGACACCGCGTCGCGCACCGTATCCACCATCACCTGCGTCGCCCGTTCGATTTCGATGTTCAGTTCAGCGTCCAAAGCCTTGTCGCCAAACGTCGTCATCCGCAGGGTTTCAGGGATCAGCCAGACCTCAAACCAACCGGCCTGCTTGTTCGCTTCGGCGACCGTCAGGCTGGCGCCGTTGATGGCGATATAGCCCTTGGCGAAGATGTAGCGCATCCAGGGCTCGGGCACCTGGATGCGCAGCACATGGTTGTTTTCCGGCTGGCGGACGTGGGCGAGCGTGGCCTTGAAATCGACATGGCCGGACAGCGGATGGCCGCCGATCTCGGCGCCGTCGCGGGCCGCCCGCTCCACATTGAGGCGGCTGCCGATTTGCAGCGTGGCCAGGGTCGTCAGCGACAGCGTCTGCTGCATCACATCGAAATCAGCCCGGTCATTGCCGTGCAGGCCGGTCACCGTCAGGCAGACGCCGTCGCAGGACACGCTGGCGCCGATCTCCAGGCCCTTGCAAAAGCCCGCCGGAAAAGCCAGGGTGAAGGTGCGCAGACCGGTGCGCTCGGTGATGGCGGTCACCATGGCCAGGCCTTGAACAATGCCAGTAAACATCAGAGCTGCTCCGCAAAAAGTTCGGGGCTGAAGCCCACACTAATTTGACCATTGGCCCATTCGACGACGGGCCGCTTGATGACACTGGCTTGCGCCAGCATCAAGGCCGCTGCCGAGGGCGCATCAACCACGGCTGCCTTGGCCGCGTCATCGAGCTTGCGCCAGGTCGTGCCTGAGCGGTTGAGCAAGCGCTCCCAGCCCAGCTCGCCCATCCAGTGCGCCAACTTTGCCGCCGGGACGCCGAGCTTCTTCAAATCATGGAATTGATGGGCGACGCCATGTTCGGTGAGCCAGGCGTGTGCCCGCTTGACCGTGTCGCAGTTGGGGATGCCGTAGACAGTATTCATGGGGCGGCACGCTACCATGAGCGCATGATCGATTGGCTTGATGAGGCTTCTTTGGCCTTCCCCACCACCGCCACCGCGCTCGGCCCCGACACCGATGCGCCGGGCCTGCTTGCAGCGGGCGGTGACCTGAGCCCGGCGCGGCTGTACGCGGCTTACTCGCGCGGCATCTTTCCCTGGTACGGGCCGGGCCAGCCGCCGCTGTGGTGGTCGCCCGATCCGCGCATGGTGTTGCAGACCAAGAATTTCAAGCTGATGCGCTCGCTGCGCAAGACTTTGGCCAAATTTGCCCGCAGCTTCAACTGCGAAATCCGGGTCGACAGCGCCACCGCCGAGGTGCTGGCCGCCTGCGCCAGCAGCCCGCGCGAGGGCCAGGTGGGCACCTGGATCCTGCCGGAGATGCAGGCCGCTTACCTGCGCTGGCAGGCCGAGTCGGGGGCGGTGCACAGCATCGAAACCTGGATCGACGGCGAGTTGGTGGGCGGGCTTTACGGCATCAACCTGGGGCGGATGTTTTACGGCGAGTCGATGTTCATGCGCCGCACCGACGCCTCAAAGATCGCGCTAGCGGCCCTGGTCTGCCTGTGCCGCGAACATGGCATCAGCTGGATCGACTGCCAGCAAAACACCCAGCACCTGGCCAGCTTTGGCGCCGCCGAAATGCCCCGGTTGGCATTTGAAGCCCACCTGGCCGCCGCCATCGTCCAACCCGCGCCCGCCAACTGGCACTTTCACCCCGCGTTTTGGGGACATCTGGACGGCGTCCTGCTGGCATGATGGTGCGGCCACCATGACCCATCCCAAAGAACTCCCGCTCGCCCAGTTGCAGTTCTACGCGACCGCCTCGTACGCATGCAGCTATCTGCCCAACCGGCAGGCTCGCTCACAGGTCGCGACACCCAGCCATTCGATCCATGCGGATGCCTATTCCAATTTGGTGGCGGCCGGCTTCAGGCGCAGCGGGCTGTTCACTTATCGCCCTTACTGCGACGCCTGCAAGGCCTGTACGCCGATGCGCATTCCGGTGGCGGCGTTCAAGCCCTCGCGCAGCCAGCGTCGGGCCTTCGCCAAGCATTCGGGCTTGACCGCCCATGTGATGCGGCTGGGCTATATGCAGGAGCATTACGAGCTCTACCTGCGCTACCAAGCCGGTCGTCACTCGGGTGGCGGCATGGACCATGACAGCGTCGATCAGTACACCCAGTTCCTGCTGCAAAGCCGCATCAACTCGCGGCTGGTGGAGTTTCGAGATGCTGCGGGCGTGCTGAAAATGGTGTCGATTCTGGACATCCTGAGCGACGGCCTGTCCGCCGTCTACACCTTCTACGAACCCGACGACGCAGCCAGCTACGGCACCTACAACGTGCTGTGGCAGATCCAGCAAACAAGCGATCTCAAGCTGTCCCACCTCTACCTGGGTTACCTGATCAAGGAAAGCAAGAAGATGGCCTACAAGGCCGACTATCGGCCTTACCAGGTGCTGCGCGACGGGACTTGGCGCGAGGCAGACTGAGCCCCTGCGAGCGCTGAAGCTCCACAGCCTGCTGCCACCGCCGCATGAATCGCAGCCAATTCGGCCGCGCATTTGCACCAAGCCGGCGCTGGCGAGGCCATCGCCGTGAACCGAGATCGGAACGGCCTCGTCTGGTTCCCCCCTGAAACCGAGGGAAAACCAGATTGCTTATAGTGCCGCTGATGCCAATGCCGGGAGTTGATTCGTGAGTACTGTCGCCATCTTGCTGTCGGCCTTTATCTTGTCGGTCGTCGCACTGTTCTTTTTCATCTGGTCCTTGCGCAGCGGCTTGTTCGACAAGAGCGTGGTGGGGGCGGAAGTCATCTTCGCGGCCGGTGAAATTGGCACGGTCGAAGACCCAGCAGCCAGCAAGGCGGGACGCGGCAGGCTGCAAAATGAAATGCAGGCTGAAAAACGCTCGGGCGCCACAGCGGCGAGCGACGCCGCGGCGGCTGAAGAGATCGCGCTGCGCGCGCAGGCCGACGCTTCCAGCGCTCCCCTGGTGTTTTTCTTTATTTGCTGCTCGTTCGCCTGGCTGCTGGTGGCTTCTGCCGCTGGCCTGACCGCCTCGATCAAGTTGCATCAGCCTGACTGGCTGACCGACGTTGGCTGGCTGACTTTTGGCCGTATTCGCACGGTGCACCTCAATGCCGTCGCCTACGGTTGGGCGCCGATGGCGGGGCTGGGCATCGCGCTGTTCGTGATCCCGCGGCTGCTGAAGACCGCCCTGGTCGGCGCTCGATTCGCCTTTCTGGGCGCGGCGTTGTGGAACGCGGCCCTGATCGCCGGCATCGGCAGCATTGCTTATGGCGTCAACGACGGCATGGAGTGGCTGGAAATCCCTTGGCAGATCGACATCCTCTTCGTCGTCGGTGGTGCCTTGATCGGCCTACCGCTGGTGATGACCCTGCTCAACCGCAAGGTGGATCACCTTTATGTGTCGGTCTGGTACATGGGCTGCGCGCTGTTCTGGTTCCCGGTGCTGTTTCTGGTGGCCAACATGCCCGAGTTGCACAAGGGCGTGCAGCAGGCCGCGACGAACTGGTGGTTTGCCCACAATGTGTTGGGGCTGTTTTTCACGCCGTTGGCGCTGGCCTCGGTCTATTACTTTTTGCCCAAGATCATCGGGCGGCCGGTGCAGAGCTACAACCTGTCGCTGCTGGGCTTTTGGGGACTGGCATTTTTCTATGGCCAGGTCGGCGGCCACCACTTGATCGGCGGCCCGGTGCCGGGCTGGATGGTCACGCTGTCGATTGTGCAAAGCATGATGATGATCATCCCGGTCGTCGCCTTCACGGTGAACCAGTATCAGACGCTGAAGGGGCATTTGTCGGCCATCCGCTTTTCACCCACGCTGCGCTTTATTGGTTTCGGCGGGCTGATGTACACCGCCAGCTCGATCCAGGGCTCCTTCGAGGCACTGCGCAGCATTAACGTCGTCACCCACTTCACCCATTACACGGTGGGCCATGCCCATCTGGGCTTGTATGGTTTCGTGACCATGGTGTTTTTCGGCTCGATCTACTTCATCGTGCCACGCATCACCGGGCGCGAGTGGCCCAGCCCGGTGTTGATCGCCGCCCACTTCTGGCTCGCTGCCGTCGGCATCAGCATCTATTTCTTCTCGCTGAGCATTGGTGGATGGCTGCAGGGTATGGCGATGCTGGACGCCACGCGGCCGTTCATGGAATCGGTCACCCTCACCCTGCCCTATTTGAAGGGCCGCACCGTGGGCGGCGCCATGATGGTGACTGGCCATCTGGTCTTTGTGGCGCACTTCATCTGGCTGCTGACCGGCACGGCCAAGCACCGCGATACCCCGACGATGCTCAATTTTTTCAACTCCCCGTCCATCAAGGCCTGAGGCACCCACACCATGCGCAGCGAATATCAACTGCTGACGGGCGGCATGGCCATGTTGGGTATCTCGACCAGTTTTCTGGTCGTCATCCCTTACATGACCGTGCGCGACACCAAGCCCATCGAAGGGCTTAAACCTTACACCTCGGCCGAACTGCGCGGGCGGGAGCAATACATCGCCAATGGCTGCATCTATTGCCACTCGCAGCAACCCCGCGCCAAGGCCTTTGCGCCTGACTTTGAACGCGGCTGGGGGCGGGCCACGGTGGCCGGCGACTACGCCTACGACGCCCCGCACCTGCTGGGCACCATGCGCACCGGGCCTGACTTGATGAACATCGGTGTGCGCCAGCCCAGCAGCGACTGGCATCTGGGCCACCTCTACCAGCCGCGCGCCTACACGCCCGGCAGCATCATGCCCAGCTACCGCTACTTGTTCGAGCTGAAGGACAAACCCGAGACCGGTGACGTGGAAGTGACGCTGCCGCCGGGCTATGTGCCAGATGGCAAGGTGGTGATCGCCAGCAACGAGGTGCTGGACCTGGTCAGCTATCTCAAGTCGCTGAACCGAAGCTATCCCGTGCTGGCTGCGCCGGCAAGCCCTGCCGCTTCGGCCGCCACGTCTGCACCAGCGGGAGCCAAGCCATGACCAAGCCCGATGTCACGCCGCAGCAGCAGCGCGAGAACCCCGATCCAGTCGAGAAGCCCAACCCGATGCCTTGGCCGATGCTGGTACTGGCCGGCGGGCTGATGGCCTTCGGCATCTTCTACATCACGCAGGCCAACGTCGAAACCCCGTCCGCCTGGGGCGATGGGCGTGACCGCGCCGAACTGACCGGCGCCAAGAAGGGTGCAGGCGGTGGCAAGGTCGATGGCGCGGCCATCTTCGCCTCACTGTGCGTGGCCTGCCATCAGGCCACCGGACTGGGTTTGCCTGGTGTATTTCCGCCGCTGGCGGCCTCTGAATGGGTACTGGGCAAGGACACGACCGCCGCCGCCATCCTGCTGCACGGCATCAACGGTGCGTTGACCGTCAAGGGCGTGGTCTACAAGGGCGCAATGCCGGCTTTTCAAGAACAGTTGAGCGATGAACAGATCGCTGCGGTGCTGACCCATATTCGCTCTCAATGGGGCAATGCAGCCGCAGCCGTCAAGCCAGAAACGGTGGCCGCAGTCCGTGCAGAAACCAAAGACCGCACCGCCCCCTACAACGGCGACAAAGATCTGCCGCCACACGAGTGAAGCCAGGCCCGCCCAGTCTTGCCGCCACAGGCACGGCCTGCGCACTGCTGCTGCTGACCCTGCTGGGCTTGAGCGCTTGGCTGACCGATGGTTTCGCGCATTGGACCTTTGAAGAGCGCCGCCGTCAGCAGGCCAGTGAGGCAGGGCTGCTAGCACCTGCGCCGCTGCTGATCCGCACATCGGACGGGCAGCAAAAGCGCGTCTTTGACGAGCCGACAGCCATCTACCTGGTCGATTTCATTTACACCCGATGCACGACCGTCTGCCAGGCATTGGGGGCAGAGTACTTCCAGATGCAGGAGGCTTTGCGCGCCGCCCCGGCGTCTCGCATCCAGCTGATCTCGCTGTCGTTTGATGGCCAGCACGACCAGCAAGCGGCGCTGTCAGGCTACGCCCGCCTGCACCGCGCTGATGCCAGCCGCTGGGTGGTGGCCGCGCCAGTCAACACCGCAACTAGCGCCCAGTTGCTGCAGCAACTCGGCGTGGTCGCCGTGCCCGACGGGATGGGCGGCTTTGTTCACAACGGCGCAATTCATCTGATCGACGGACGCGGCCAAGTGCGACAAATTTTCGATTACACCGATTGGCAAGCGGCCTTGTTGGCAGCCCGAAAATTGGCAAGTTGATGAACCCCTTGATTGCCCTGCTGCCCTTGATCTTCCTGTGGCCGGCCCTGCGCCAACTGGTTGAGAGCAGCATGGCCTTGCACATGCTGGTGCAGTTCCCGCTGCTGCTGGCGGGCGGTTGGATGGCCGCCCGGCTGACCGGCGCGTCGGTGCTGCGGCGGCTTGATGCACATGGTCTTTTGGGTCTGACGGCTGCCACCTGCGTGGCTGCGTTCTGGATGATTCCGGCAGCACTTGATCTGAGCCTGCTTTCGCCCGCGGCCAACGCGGCGAAGTACGCAAGCTGGTGGCTGGCCGGTGCCTTGCTGGCGGCCAGCTGGGTACAAATGCGGGTCGAGTTGACGGTATTTTTTTTGGGCAATATGGCCTGGATGCTGGCCACCGTCGGCCTGCTTTTCCGGGAGGCCGAGACCCGGCTGTGCGTCAACTACCTGGTTGATGAACAACTCGTCACCGGCAATGGCCTACTGCTCTTTGCGGCGCTCTTGCTGGTGCTGACGATGCGACTTGCTGTGGCCGTCCGTACCGTCCCCATCGAAGTTCAATAGGCGCACTTCCCATTCGGGGCCGACGACAAGGAGTCTGCTTGCAGCCAGCAAAAAACCCGCGCGACCTCTCGGTCGCGCGGGTTCAGTCTCGCTTGGGGTGCGCCGGGCTATCGGGCTGCGATTTGATGGTGCGTTTCAAACATGCTCGGCAGGCCCACTGCGTCAGGTCTTGCCAAACTTCATCTTGGCAGCGGCCACACACTGTGTCTTGGCATCACCTGCAAGCGCGTCGCACTTTTCGGTGGCGACCTTGTAGTCGGCGTTCATCTTGTCGGTCATCGCGTCGGTCTTGGCAGCGCGAATTTCCTTGACCAGCTTGATGTCGGCCTTGGTCTTCACTTCAACAGCCTTGGCTTCCTTGACGCAAACGTCTTTCTCGTTGCCGGCCTTGTCATCACAACGCTCTTTGGCGACCGCATAGGTCGATTCGGCGTGTGCGGTCAGAGCCTTGTTCTGATCTTTCAAGGTACCGGTGTAGGCGAACTCAAGGTCGGCCTTGGCATTCTTTTCTTTCGCCTTGGCTTCCTCGACGCAGATGTCCTTGGCATTGGCGGCCAAACTGTCGCAGCCGGCCTTGTCAGCCTTGTAATCCGCGCTGATCTTCGTCTTGCCAGCCTTGTAGTCGGCCTTGTTCATCATCTCGGCGTGAGCCAACGGAAAGGCCAACAGTGCAGCGATGGCGAGGGCAGATTTCAGGGTGGTCATGGTTTTCATGGTGTTGCTCCTTGGTTGTGAAGGACTTGCGGGAATTGAATCGAATTAGCTGCGGGGGATGCCGTCACGGTTGACGGTGACGGTCGCGCCGGGGGCTGACGTCATTTGCACGCGGTGGTCGACACCGCGGAAGGTGTAGGTCACGTCCCAATACTGGGGACGAGTCGGTGCAGCGGTGTTGGCACAGCGCTGAACTTCGCGGGTCACCACGCGGTTGCCCTGCTTGTCGCGGCCCACGTTGGCCCCGACGGCAGCACCAGCAGCGACCCCGCCCACGGTGGCGAGATCTTTGCCAAAACCGCCGCCAATTTGATGGCCCAAGATGCCGCCCAGCACGCCGCCGATGACCGCACCGCCGACATTGGCCGGTCCACGCTCAGCCGGTGCTTCCACCTGCTGGCGCTCGACCCAGCAGCGCTGCTCGGCCGGGCCGACCACCGCATGCACCTCCACCACATCGGCCTCGAACAAGCGTTCGTTCTTGCGCTGCCGGTAGTCGGCCACATCGTTGGGCAATCGGTAAGGAGAGGGTGCGTAGCGCTCCTCCGCCACCCGCATCTTGGCGCTGACTCTGCGTACCGAACTGATGCGATCGTTCATACCCATCGCGCTCAACGAGGCATAACGTCCCTGGCGCAGCACCCTACAACGACCGCTGAAACGGGCGTCTTCGCAGACCTCCCAGCTGTCGTTCTTCACGACCACGGACGAGGCTCGGTCGTTGAAACCCTGGTTGCTCAAATTGCTGACCGCGCTCGGTGTGCTGAAGCTGCGCCCGCCGAAGCCTTCGCGCTCGTAAAAGGTGACCTGTGCCAGCGCGGGCAAGGCCAATGTCAAGCAGGCTATTGCGAGTGAATGCTTGATCTTGTTGTGCATGAGACACCTTGTTGAATGGGGCGGATCTCCTTGAAGATCTTCAACACCCAGTCTCGGTGTGCTGCCCTGCTGCCAACAGCAGACAAGGCCGACGTTCTTGGTAATCTCTGTCCTACGTCGGTCAGCTCGACGGCCTTCGACGTAGGATTCGTCTTACACCGAAGTGCCCTCAGTACCGATGGCAAAACTGCTACAGCCTGTCACACTCAGGCTGCTATCCCGCACCGCTGTACCGCCTTACCCCATGCCAGCGATCAAGACCTACATCGTCGAAGACAGTCCCGTTATCCAGGAAGACCTGATCGCTACGCTCGAAGAACTGACCAACGTCAAAGTGATTGGTACGGCTGACGATGAGGCGAACGCTGTCAAGTGGCTGAGCCAGCCTGGCAACACGCCCGATCTGGTGATCATTGATATCTTCTTGAAGGGCGGTTCGGGTCTGGGGGTGCTGCGCTCGGCAGGCTTGTTGCCTGCTTCGGCTGCCCGCCTGGTGGTGCTGAGCAACTACGCCACACCCGATATGCGCCGCCGCTGCCTTGAACTCGGCGCGACGCGCGTGTTCGACAAATCCAACGACATCGACGAGCTGATCCTGTATTGCGGCCGCTTGGCCGAAATAAAGGCAGGTACCGGTTCAAATACCGGCCGGGGCCCGCTCAGCTGAGCGATAGCCTTGGCAGCATTACTGAATCAACGACCGAATCAACGACCCAATCAACGACCGAATCAACTACTGAATCAGGCCGTTCTTGAGCGCGTAATAGGTCAGGTCGCTGTTCGAAGCGAGTTGCATTTTTTCCATCACGCGAGTGCGGTAGGTGCTGACCGTCTTGACGCTCAGCGACATGCTTTCAGCCATATTGCCAATGGTTTCGCCCTTGGCCAAGCGCAGGAACACTTGCAGCTCGCGCTCAGACAACTGCTCATGCGCTGGCTGGTCGGTGGCGGCCTGTCCCAGACCTTCGGCCAGGCGTTCAGCGACGCCGGCAGTGATGTATTTGCGGCCGCGGTAGACGGTCCGGATGGCCTTGACGATTTCGTCAGGATCGCAGTCTTTGCTGAGGTAGCCACTGGCACCTTGGCGCAGCAAGGTGGTGGCGTAATGTTCTTCGGCAAAACCGCTCAGAATCAACACCGGCAGGTCAGGCGCACGCGCCTTGATGGCAGCCAGCGCATCGACGCCGCTTTGCCCGGGCATCGATATGTCCATCAAGATCACATCGACGTCGCCGCGCCGGACAATATCAACGGCTTCACGGCCGCTGGCAGCCTCAGCCACGACTTCAAAGTCGGGTTGCTCGGTAAAGAACTGGCGCAATCCGGCGCGCACTACGGCGTGATCATCAACGATAGCTATACGAATCATGGGTGGATCATCCCATGCTGACCAGGATTGCACGATGGATGTTTTAACAATAGTCAGACGCAGCCGCTTCGTGTTTCCGCTGGCCTGCGTGGCAGCGGTCGCGATGATGTTCATCAGCGAGGGCTCGTACTGGCGGTCCGTCGAGTCGTTGGATTCGCTCGGCGCGATGGCCACGGCACGAACCAATATCCAGCAGCTGCAGCGCAGCCTCGTGGAGGCTGAGGCCGGACAGCGAGGCTTTTTGCTGACCGGCCGCGAAGAATATTTGCAGCCCTATCAAGCGGCGCTGACTGCGATCGACGATTCATTCCGGTCTTTGCAAGGCTATTACGGCGACGACGCAAAACCGGCCGAGTTGCTCCGCAACCTCCATGTGCTGACCGACGCCAAGCTCGCCGAACTGGCATTGACGGTTCGCCTGCAAGAGCAAGGCCGGCCGGAAGCCGCCCAGGACCTGGTGCTCAGCGACATTGGCAAAGAGAAAATGGATGCGTTTAGGGCCGTCGGGGCGGCCCTGCTGACTTATGAGTCGGGCCGGGTCATCGCCGGGCGCGAGGACGTCTACCGCACCTTGCTGTTGAGCCGAATGGGCGTTTCAACCCTCAGCGCCATCAGCCTGCTGGCGCTGTTCTTGTACCTGCGGCAAAGCCTGGCGCTGGAGTTGCAGCAGCGCGAGGTCAAACGCGTGGTGCAGGCCGAACGCGACCGGCTTGAGATCGAGGTGGCCAACCGCACGGCTGAGCTGACCCAGCTGGCGCGTTATTTGCAAACCGCCCGCGAGGACGAACGCAGTCACCTGGCACGCGACCTGCACGATGAGCTGGGCGCGCTGCTCACCTCTGCCAAGCTCGACGCCGCTCGCATCAAGTCGCGGCTGGTCAAAACACCGGTGTTGCCCGATGAAGCGCTGGAGCGGCTGGCGCATCTGGTTGAAACGCTGAACAGCGGCATCGCCCTGAAGCGCCGCATCATCGAGGATCTACGGCCTTCGGCGCTGGCCTCGCTGGGCCTGGTACCGACGCTGGAAATCCTGGCCCACGAGTATTCGGAGAGTGCGGGGCTGCCGGTCCACTGCGAGTTGACAGCGGTCAACTTGAGCGCCTCGTCCGAACTGGTCGTTTACCGCGTTGTGCAAGAGGCATGCACCAACATCAGCAAACATGCCGAGGCCCGCCAAATTTGGTTGACCCTGGGGCCCATCAAGGGCCCGGACGGTAGCGACTGGGTGCAAGCCACCGTGCGGGACGATGGCGTCGGCTTCGACAGCAGCCTGCCCACCCGCGCCGCGCACGGCCTGGTGGGCATGCGCTTCAGGTTGGAGTCCGAGGGCGGCACCCTGCGCATCCAGGCCACGCCCGGTCAGGGCACCCTGATTGAGATGCGACTGCCGACGATGGCGGCGCAAAACTTGGCGCAAAACTTGGCGCAAACGGCGGTGCAAATGGAGACGCCACCGGCTGCAGTGAATGCTTCAGAAGCAACGTAAGCATCGTCCTACAGTCGCTTGCTGATCGCACCGACGAGGGCAGTACACCCCGGCCTATCGCCTCAGCGTGGCAGGCCGATGACACTGAAGTTAGTTCATTCAGGAGTGCCCACCCCATGCTGCATTACGCCGTTGTTTTCTTTGTCATCGCACTGGTCGCTGCGCTGTTTGGCTTTGGCGGTATCGCTGCCGAGGCGGTTGGCATCGCCAAGATCTTGTTCATCGTGTTTGCCGTGCTGGCGGTTGCCAGTTTCCTCTACGGCCTGATCAAGCGCCGCTGACCGACGCTTCTTTGTCGCGCCCATCCCTCATCACCACTTCACCAAGGATTTCACATGATTCCCACCACCAACACCTCGCTGTCCGACACCACCCACGCTTTGGCTGATGGCGCGGCCAACATCGCAAGCCAAGCCCGTCCGATGCTCAAGCGCGCCAGCGAGCAAGCCAGCGCCCTCGCCCATCAAGGCCTGGATGCCTGGAATTCAGGCTCGCAACAGGTGCGTGACCGGGCGCAGCATGCCTCGGACACCACGGTCAGCTACATCAAGGACAAGCCGTACACCTCGGTGCTGATCGCTGCTGCCGGGGGTGCCGCACTGATGGCCCTGGCCGCCTTGTTGACCCGCTCGCGTTACCGCGATTGATCGCGACTGATCGCGATTAGCCGCGATTGATCGTCTCGATCAAGCTCAAAAAAACGCGCCTCGGCGCGTTTTTTTTCGTCGGTTGGCGCAGCCATTCAAAGTCTGAGCGCACCCACCAACGTGAGCTGCAACTGATCAAGGGCCGACACACAGTCCAGCACATCGCTGCGTATGCGTGCCACCAGCGCCTCACCCGCCAGTGGCTGATGCGGAGCGACACAAGCTCGCAAGCGGTGTATCACCGCATCAAGCAGGATTTCCAGATCGGTCACGGCCACGCCTCGGACGCACAGCGGCAGATCGAGGCTTTCGAGCTCAGACATCCGGCTTGGCCGGCGGCAAACCGGCACTCACCGTGCCTGGCGGCGGCGAACCTTCGGACGTGAAATCAACTTTCGCCTGGGCCAGGGTCTTCGCTTTGGGACTGATGGCCGTGGCCGTCTCTTTGACGGTCTTCTTCACGGCCTTCTTGACATCCTTCTTGACGGCAGGACTTGGGGCAGTTCGACTCATGATGTGCACCCCTTCAACGGATCTACGGCAACCTTCGGATTCGAACCGAGAAGGCCGCCGTGGTCTGTTGGCTAGCGTACAGACGTCATGGCGAATTTGGCAGCTGCGGCACAAGCGGTGCTGATGAAAACACCCCATGCAATGTCGATGGCCGCCAAGCCGACCGGCCAGCCCTTCAGCGTGGCCAGATTGCTCAGATCGTAAGTAGCGTAGGTGAAGAAGCCGAACATCGCGGCAGCGGCCAGGGTTTCTCGCCAGGCTCGATCGGGCTGCACGGCAAACACCATCAGCCCGATCGGGAACAGCAGATAGAACAAGAGCGCCACCGGCAGATTCGGCTTCTCGGCCATCAGGTGGCCAATGCCTTGCTGGTAGAGCGGCTTGGCGATGAAGCCCAGCCACAGGGCGTCGAGCACCGCCATCGCGATGAGGGCTGCGGCATAGGCAGCAAGGGTGGATTTCATTTACGGTTTGGCGGAGACGCGCCAGATGATGTTGCCCACATCATCGGCCACCAGCAAGGCACCCTTGCGATCCAGGGCGACCCCGACCGGACGGCCGTAGGCGGTGCCGGCCTCGCTCAGGAAACCGGTCAACACGTCGATCGGCGCACCGACGGCCGGCATGCCCGCCGCAAACGGCACAAAAATCACCTTGTAGCCGCTGTGCGGCCGGCGGTTCCATGAGCCATGTTGGCCGATGAACATGCCGTGGGCATAGGTGGCCGGCAGGCTGTTGCCGTCCGACGCGGCCAGGCCCAAGGAGGCGGTGTGCGCACCCAGGGCGTAGTCGGGCACGACCGCGCTGGCCACCAGGGCCGGCATCGGTGGCTTGACGCGCACGTCCACATGCTGGCCGTAATAGCTGTAGGGCCAGCCGTAGAACGCACCGTCCTTGACGGAGGTGAGGTAATCAGGGACGAGGTCGTTGCCGATCTCGTCGCGCTCGTTCACCACCGTCCACAGCGCCTGCGTGCCAGGCTCAAAAGCCATGCCATTGGGATTGCGCAGACCGCTGGCAAAGATGCGATGCGCACCGTTGGCCGGGTCCACCTCCCAGATGGCAGCGCGCTCGGCTTCGGCGTCCATGCCACGTTCGGCCACATTGCTGTTCGAGCCCACGGTCACGAACAGCTTGCTGCCGTCCGCGTTGGCGATGATGTTCTTGGTCCAGTGATGGTTGATGTCACCGGCTGGCAGTGCCACGACCTGCACCCCCGGCGTGGTGATGCGGGTGGCACCCGGCGTGTAGGCGTACTTGACGACCGCATCCGAGTTGGCCACATACAAATCATTGCCCACCAACACCATGCCGAACGGCGAGTTCAGCCCCTCCAGCAGCACCGATCGCAGATCGGCCACACCGTCACCATCGGTGTCGCGCAGCAGGGTGATGCGGTTGGCGCTGGGCACCGCGGCACCGGCGCGCTTCATCACCAAGCCCATTACCCAGCCCTTGATGCCCTGGGCATCGCCAGGCCGCGCAGGCGCATTGGTTTCGGCCACCAGAACATCGCCATTGGGCAACACGGCCATCCAGCGCGGGTGATCGAGGTCACGTGCAAAGGCCACCACCTGGGTGCCCGGTGCCGCCTGTGGTTTGCCGCCGGGCTGCCAACCCACGGCGGGCGCGATATTGACCGTCGGCAGCAGCCCGCTTGCCGGGGCAGGCAAGGTGGGCTGGGGGCCGAAGCCGGCAGACGGCGGCAAACTCGCAGTTCCCCCACAGGCCACGAGCAGCGAGGCCGCCGCAGCCAAGGGTACCAAGGGTGCCAGGGGTGCCAAGAGCCAGCCGCCGCGCGTCACAAGCGTCCCATCAACAACAGGACGACCAGCACCAACACGATCAAGCCCAGACCACCGCTGGGTCCATAGCCCCAGTTTCTGCTGTGCCCCCAGGTCGGCAGAGCGCCAACCAGGAAGAGGATTAAAACGATCAGAAGAATGGTGCCGATGCTCATGGAAGTTCCTTAGTTTTGGAGGGAGTGGGCGTGACGATAGTCAGCGGCGCCTGGTTCTTCGGTGCGCTAACAGACAAAGCTGCGCGGTCGGCACGCCGTCCTACGGTGGCCTGCATCAGTCGCTGACAACCGGCAGCAGCTTTTTGCGCTGACTCTGAGTTGCCGGTGTCGATCAAGGGGATCAGTGCGGCAAAAGGATTGATCAGGGCCAACAGCGCCGCGCCACCAAGCTTGCGCGCCAAGGGGCCCTTCTCAAGCGCGATGGCAGGGGCTGAAAAGGTGCCGCCCACATGCAGCGGGGTGCGCAGAGTGAGTGGACTGAAGTCTTTGGGCGCCACCACGGCGCGCATGTCCATTTGCTCGCTGGCCAGCGACAGGGTGCCGCTGACCCACAGGGCCGAATCGCCGGTATCGAGCACCAGCACACGTGGCCGCACGACCCCATCCGCCACCGCCAGATCAGCCACGCCGCATTGCACCGGCAACGCGTCATCACCCTTCAGCAACACGCCCAACGCCTCAGCAACATCGAGCCCTGCCGCCTCCACGGCCAGATGCGAGAGCGAACCCCCTTGCAACTCGGTGCGTGCCGAGCCTTGCATGCTGGCGAGGATGTCGGCGGTGGATACGCCCTGCCCTTTGAGCGCGGCCCGGCCAGCCAGACGACCGGATACCCAAGGCGGGGCTGCAGCCTGCCCGGCCGGCGGTTCCTGACGGATCCAGCGCTCCAGCCGAACATCGGCCCAGCGCACATCGGCATGCCAGAGCGCCGGGGCTTTGCGACCGTCCAGCCCAACCTCACCGCGCAGGCTGCCATCGGCCGTGCGGGCATCCAGGTCGGACAGGGTCAGCACCCCGCCGACCAGAGTCAGATGCCCGCGCAAGGGCCGCAGCGGCTCCAGGAATCGGGTGCCGAGATTCAGTTCGGCAATATCAACGCTCACATCGGCGTCCATCACGCGCAAGGCCGCCAAGTCGAACGGGCGGCTGGGAATCAGCTTGGCGGCCTTGGCCGTTGTTGACTTCTCCACTGCAGCACCAAACGCCGGGCCCAAATCGACCAATTCAAGCCGCTCGCCCACCAGGCGGCCCGTCAGCAGCGGGACCGGACGCACTGCGTCATAGACGAAGCTGCCGCCCAACTGGCTGCGGCCGATGGTGGCTTGGTCCACCTCGACCTGCCAGCGCCCACCTTGGCGGGTCAGGCGACCTTCGCTGCGAAAAGCAGCGGTGGTGGGCAGGGTGACACCCAGCGGATCACCGACGGCGGCCAGTGAGGGTCCGGACAGCAGGAAGTGGCCGGTCAGGCGCTGCAGGCCCAGCACATCGGATGCCTCGCCATCAAAGCTCAGCTTGGCGCGGCCGACGCTGGCCTTCAGCTGCACGGCCAGCGGGGACATCTTGGCCGCTGACGGTGCGGAGGCTGCGGAGGCTGTTGAAGCTGCGGAGGCTGGAGGTACGGCCATCACCGACCCCACCTCGTCGCCCACCAACAGCGGCAGCTCGCCCGAAGCCAGCAAGTCGAGCTTGACCGGCAACTGGCGGTACAACCCGCTTGCCAGCACCTGGAGCTGGGGCGTTTGCCCCTGCACCAGGGACAAGGTGGCGGCCACCTCGGCACCCAGCTGTTCATCGCGGAAATTCAGGCGGCCATTGGCCAGCTCAATGCGGCCAAAACGCGGCAAGGGCGCGGGCGCCACGACCGGTGTCGCCGGCGGCGGACCAAACTGCCAGGAGGCACGGCCATCGGCCAGCCGTTCAAGATTTGCGTCCAGTTGGCTGGCGCGCAGACGCTCGATACGCAAGCTCGGATCGCCCCGGTAAAAGCGCCACAAATCGGTGTACCGCAAGTCAATCTGAACGGCCGTGGCTTGCAGCAGATGCGGGGCTTTGCTCCATGACGCTGAAGCGATGTTGAGCTGGCCGACCTGCAGATGCACACCGCCCAGGAATCGCACGCCAAAGGCCGATGAGCCTGGTCCTGGCTCGGCCGCAAAGCGCACGCTCCGGTCAAGCTTGCGTGCCAGAAATTCTTGCGCAGGATTGGCCAGGAATGGCCAGGCCGCTATTTCTCCAATTGCAAAAATGCCCAGGATGACGAGCAATCCGCCGCCCGCAATCTTCCAGCCACGTGAGGGCGGCCAGATCACAGTGAAGCGTCCGACAGCCCGAGGCCAGTGCGCCGGTTCGGCAGGGTCGTGCACCGCGCTGCCGCGGCAGGAGACGCGCTCACGAAGCTTTGAAGTGCCGGCGCGTTGCCGAGCTGGCGCAGGACAGTGCAGCTGCTTTGATCGCACGCGCTGCCGAGTACATCACGGCTCGGGTTGTTCAGGGTTTTCATGGACGTTCCGGTCGGATGGAAGCTTGAAGGATGAGGTCAACCCGCCTCGCCCACCATCGGAGAAGCGTGAGCGCGGGTGTAGGAGAACGCCTTATTTAACCGCGTTGCCCGCGCGAAGATCAGCGACGTTTTCAGCAACGTTTTCAGCGAAATTTAGCCGCTGATTTCAAGGGGTTGGGTGGGCGCGCTGCGCTGGCTGCATGCGTGCGCATCGACCAAGGTTCCCCGACGAACTCCCCTGGCCGCTGACTGGATGGCTGACATACCGACATCGGCAATCGCCATCGCCTGATCGTCCCATCAATCATTCGACAAGGGCGAGCCGGAAAGCAGGATCACCTGACGACTGCTGCCCCGGTCCTTGACGTACCACTGCGTGCTATCGGCGGGTTTCTGAATCGACCAACCCTAGGCGGCGCGCCGCACCGGCTCTGCGCGCTGGCGTACGACGGCCTTGAACTGCCGCGCCACAAAGGCCCACAGCAAGCGCGAGGCGTCGGGGCCTTTCGGATCGCTGAAGGCCTGCGCCGCTGCGCCGCCGCTCCAGGCGTGGCCAAGCTGAGCAATCTCCACCTGGCTGACGCGCACGCGCTGGTCCTGCGTGAAATCGGTGACCGTCATTGGGTAACGTTTGCCGCGCTGCACCTTGCGCGACGGGGCGGCCACCGCGCCCAGGGACTCGGCCCACAGCCGCGCAGCCACCACGCCGTTGCTGGGGGCAACCACCGGGTCTGCCGCGCCCTGGATGACCAGCAAGGGGGGCAGCAGTGTCAAGGTTTCCAAAGCGTGGGCGCGTCGGCGCCCCTGCATGGCCGACAGCGCGCTGGCGCTAGAAGTCGCCAACCCCGGCGCAATGCCCGAATGCATCACCACGGCCCGAAAGCGCGTCGGGTGCTTCAGTGCCATCAGCGCGGCCATGCTGGCGCCGGCCGACAGGCCCGCCACGGCCACGCGTTCGGCGTCGATCGGGTGGCGCAGGCAGACTTGGTCGATGGCGCTCATCAGCACGGCGATTTCAGCGTCGGCGCGGCCCGATGCCGTTTCAAACCACGACCAGCAGCCCTGCAGATTGACCAGCCGGTCTTGCTCGGGATAGAGCACCCAGCAGCGTTCGCGGTCGGCCAACAGGTTCATCCGCGTGCTGGCCGCCAGGTCGCCGGCCGATTGTCCGCAGCCATGCAACATCACCAACAGGGGCAAGTGCTCAGCGGCGGTCAGGCCCGGTGGCCGGTACAGGCGGTAGCCTCGCACACCGCTGGGACTGATCGCCAAGCCTGGCAGCCAGGCACCTTCACCGCTGGCGCGGGTTCGGCCGGCAGTTTTGACGGCGCGCTTTGCTGCCGTCTTGGCCGCCGTCTTGGCTACCGTCTTGGCTGCCGTCTTGAGCGCCGTCTTGACGGCGCGACGTGTCATCGCTGTCATGCGGCGCTGCCAGCTTTGCGCCCAGGCAGCCATCAGGGTCGACCGTCAAGCGGTTGCTGGCGACGCAGCAACTCGTTGGCCGCCGTCTGATGCAGTTGCCGCAGCGACTGCACGCAAGACAGCATCAGGCCGGGCTCTGCGGGCGGACGCGCGATCCATTCCGCCAGCCGGGTGATCGCGGCGGCAAACAAATCATTCAGATCGTCCACCGCCACCTCGCCCGGCGTAGGCTCGGCGCTGAAGGCGTCGGGCTGTACGCGAGAATCCGCTGGGTCTGGGTGGGTTGCCGCTGCTGAGGGCTTTGGCTGAGAGATGCGCTGGACCATTCGCCGCAATGTAGCTGCGAGCTCGACGCGGATCTATGTCAAAAGACAAGGCTCCCGCCCCAACAACGCCCCGAAGTCGACCCAAGGATTGCTGATGCCCGATATTGCCTGTGCCCACTGCCCGCTGCGACCGCTGCCCCTGTTTCTGGCGCACAGCGACGAAGAATTGGCCCTGGTGCAATCGCTCAAGCGAGGCGAACGCGAGTTGCCCGCCGACGCCACCCTGATTCATGAGGGCCAGACCGACGCACCGCTCTTCACCTTGCTGTCCGGCTGGGCCTTTCGCTTCAAGACGCTCAGCGATGGCCGGCGGCAAATTCTGAGCTTCTTGCTGGCCGGTGATTTCATCGGCGTGCAGCAAAAAATGGGGGACTCCTCGGCCCACGGCGTGATGACCATCACCGAAGCGCGCTTTTGCGTCTTCAAGCGCGATTCGCTGTGGGAGTTGCACCGTCGATCGCCCGCCATGGGCTTCAACATCACCTGGTTGACGGCACACGAGGAGTCGCTGGTGGACGACAACCTGCTGTCCGTCGGCCGCCGCAGCGCGGAGGAGCGCATTGCGTCCTTGTTGATCCAGTTGTTCAAACGTGCTGCAGCGCTACAAACCGACGCTGGCGAGCAGGCCGGCGTACCGTTCCCATTAACGCAACAGCACATCGCCGACAGCCTTGGCCTGTCCCTGGTGCACACCAACAAAACCCTGCGCAAGCTGGAACGTCGGGGCCTGCACCATATTGCCGATGGCCGCCTCTACCTGCGTGACGCCCGGGCGCTGGCTCAGCTGGCGGATTTATACGGCGATGGCAAGCCCGCGCAACGGCCCCTGGTCTAGCAGCGTTCAGGCTTTCGGATGGGCCGCAAGCCTGATGGCCAATCAGGAGTTGTCGAGGCTGTCGGTCTTCAGATCAAGCCCCTTGTCCGGGGATTCGGAGGTTTGCACCTCACCTTCGGCCGTGGCGATCAGCTCTTCGATGATGAAGGAGCCATAGCGCTGCGCCGCCTGCGCCCCGGCCGCCCTGATGACTTCGACGAGCGTGGCCAGCTGCGCCTCGTCCGGCGCATGCACCACCAAAAAACTGCATCCCTGTTCAGCCAGATCACGGTAGGCCTTGACCAGATTCAGCTCCTGTCCGATGGAGGCCAAGGGGCTGGCGGTTTGTAGATCAGATGCCGTCTGCGCGAGCATTTGCGCCGGGCTGTAGCGGGTCAGATCGTCAGCAAAAAAGCCGTGCCCCAGCAAACCGGCAGCGGCGGATTCGAGGGCGGTCGGGTTGGCAAATGTCACTACCGTGTGGTCCACCGGCTTGAACACGCCAAATGATCGGGGTGGGTTGTTGATGTCCATAAAAGTACTCCTGAATCAATGAGAAAGAACGGTGCAGCAGTCGGCTTGCATCAGCAAGTCACGCGTCACGCCGCCGAGCGCCCATTCACGCAAACGGCTGTGCCCGTAGGCACCAGCCACGATCAATTCGGCCCGCAAAGACTGGGCGATACGTTTGAGTTGCAGAGCGGTGTCGCCGCCATCTGCTGCCGTGGGCAAAGCCTTGGCCTCAACACCATGCGATTGCAGCCAGGCCGTCACATCGGCCAGCCGCAGGGCTGATTCAGCCAGGCCTGCAGCAGGGCAAATTTCAGCCACGCTGACCATCCCGGCCCATTGCAGCAGCGGCAGGGCATCGGTGACCGCGCGACGGCATTCGCGGGTGTCTTGCCAGGCAATCAGGGCATGCTGCAGGCGCAGGCGGTCAAGCTTGGGCGGCACCAGCAGCACCGGCCGCCCCGCTTGCAAGATCAGCTCACTGCGGCTGAGGCTGCGCGAGCCATCGAATTCGTCACCCGAGGGATCGGTCGTCAGGATCAAATCCGCTGCGCGTGCCTGCAGTGCCATCTCTTCGGCCAGGGCTGTGGTCAGCACGGCGCTGCGCCAGCTCAGAGCGACATCCCGGCCCTCAAAGGCAGCCCGAAACTCGATTTCTGCCGCGTCCACTTGCCGGGTGATGTCGCGGCGGTTGGCCTCGATCAACTCGAAGTCCACATAGCCATCGCCATAGCCGACCAAGATCGGCTGGCAAGCCACCATGCCCATCACCCGCGATTTGAACTGCGCCGCCAGATCGACCGCCACGCGCAGCAAGCCGGCATTCGTGCGGCCTAGCTCAAGATGAACCAACAGGCTGGGATAAGTGCGTTCGGACATGAAGCTTTCTATGGGCTGTGGCGACAACACCCAGCGTGCGCGCCGCGCGCGAAAAAGTCTGTGCGCCATGGCACGGACAAGGGTTTGGCCGCGGCAAAGTCGCGCCGTTGATGCAATGGGCCGAGGCCTGCTAGGCCCTGAACCCGCGCTGCCTGATCACCGTCTACCCGAACGCGTTTCGTTGGGAGGGTGGCAAGCCCAAGGTCGAGATGGCCGGTCAGAAGGTGCTGGCCCAGGTGGCGGCCGGCGGCCTGTTCGCGCCGGGCAGCACGGGGTACGCGGGGTACGCGGGGTGCGCTAGGGCGCGTTGGCCGCCTCCAACGGCATCGAAGCGCGCCTCCGGTATTGAGCTCGATCCAGCGAAAACCAATCGGTGTTGACAGGCTTCAGACCCTGCAATGCCAGCCTACCGGGCGTTCGCTGCCGCACAGACGCGTTGCAGCTGCGGGAGCACAACGGAGGCTGCTTGGGGATGGCGTTACTTGTCCGCTGTCCCAACATACCGATATTGCGGCGCCCGCCTGCAATGCGCTGAATCCAATCTTCAGTTCCACCCAAGGAGTCTTTCCATGCTGCCACTTCGCACGCTTGCCATTGCGGCCACCACCCTCACGATCGGCCTTGCCGGCTGTGCCCAGACGCCGGTCGATCACGGCGCGCACCATCCTGCTGGTACGCCGGCTGCGGGCAAGCCCATGGCCATGGCCATTCCAATGCCAATGCCCATGCCAATGAGCGCACCCGGCGCGCCGATGGCCCGCATGGACGAGCAGATGAAGCTCATGCAGCTGATGCACGAAAAGATGATGCAAGCGAACACGCCTGAACAGCGAAGCGCCTTGATGGCCGAGCACATGAAGGTCATGCAGGACGGCATGGCCATGATGGGCGGCATGGGCGGCATGAAAGACAAGCCCGCCATGAAGGGGATGGAAGGCATGGGCTCGGGCGACGGTGAAATGGGCATGCACCACCAGATGTTGGACCGGCGCATGCAGATGATGCAGTCGATGATGCAGATGATGATGGACCGCATGCCTGCGGCCCCGGCCAAGCCTTGAAGGGGGATGCAATGAACGACCCCACACCCTCAGCTGCCCCCCAAGCAGGCTCGCCCTACGGCTTTTATTGCACGCTCAACGGCCTGCCTTTTATCGACGCGGTAGCGAAAGTCACCGACGCTCTCAAGATCGAAGGTTTCGGCGTGCTGACGGACATTGACGTGCAGGCGACGATGAAAGCCAAACTGAACATCGATGTGCCCGCCTACCGCATCCTCGGCGCCTGCAACCCGCCCCTGGCGCATCGCGCGCTCAGCGCTCAGCCCGATATCGGGCTGCTGCTGCCCTGCAACGTGATCGTGCGCGACGAGGCCAATGGCAGCCAGACCGTGGGCTTCATGGACCCGGTGGCGGTGATGCAGATGACTGATGACCCCGAAGTCGGCCTGGTGGCTGCCGAAGTCAGGGCGCGCCTCGAACGCGTTCGCACGGCCTTGATGGCTGGCGCCACGCGCTGAACTCTGCATGCAAACGCAGGGGCCGGGCACAAACCGGCGGCGTTTGCTGCTTTCAAAGGAACAAATCCATGGACATGACGGTGAAGAACAGGCCGGCTGAGTCCGCTGCAGCGACGGGCGCGATCTACACCTGCCCGATGCATCCAGAGATTCGGCAGGACCATCCGGGCAATTGCCCGAAGTGCGGCATGACGCTGGAGCCGGTCGTGCCGACGCTCGACGAAGGCGACGACGAGAACCCGGAACTCGCCTCCTTCACCCGCCGCTTCTGGTGGACGCTGCCGCTGACTGCAAGCGTCTTCACACTCGCCATGTTCGGACATCAGTTGAATTGGTTCGACATGGCTACGCAGAGCTGGATCGAACTGGCCTTGTCCTTGCCGGTTGTGTTGTGGGCGGGCTGGCCCTTCTTCGTTCGCGGTGCGCAGTCAGTGCTGCAGCGCAGCCCGAATATGTGGACGCTGATCAGCCTGGGCACCGGCGCTGCCTTCGTTTACAGCGTGGTGGCGACTTTGGCGCCCGGCGTGTTCCCGGACTCCTTCATCTCGATGGGCCGGGTGGCGGTGTATTTCGAGGCAGCGGTGGTCATCATTTCGCTGACGCTGTTCGGGCAGTTGCTCGAACTGAAGGCGCGCTCGAAGACCTCGGCGGCGATCAAGTCGCTGCTCGGGCTGGCGCCAAAAACAGCGCGCCGCGTGAAGCCCGACGGCGGCGAGGAAGACATCCCGCTCACCGAGGTGCATGAGGGCGACAGCCTGCGCGTGCGCCCCGGCGAAAAGGTGCCGGTCGACGGCATCGTTCAAGAAGGCAGCAGCGCACTCGACGAGTCGATGCTGACGGGTGAGCCGCTGCCCGTCACCAAGCGGGTCGGCGACAAGCTCATCGGCGCCACGCTCAACACCAGCGGCGCCTTGCTGATGCGTGCCGAACACGTCGGCTCAGCTTCCGTGCTGTCACAGATCGTCCAGATGGTGGCGCAGGCGCAGCGCTCGAAGGCGCCGATGCAACGCATGGCCGACGTGGTGGCCGCGTACTTTGTCTACGGCGTGGTGGGCATCGCCCTGCTGACCTTCTTTGCCTGGGGCGTCTTCGGACCCCAGCCCAGCTGGGTCTACGGCTTGATCAATGCGGTGACGGTGCTGATCATTGCCTGCCCCTGCGCCTTGGGGCTGGCCACGCCGATGTCCATCATGGTGGCCTCCGGCCGTGGGGCGACCCAGGGCGTGCTGTTCCGTGATGCTGCCGCGATCGAGAACCTCGGCAAGGTCGACACACTGATCGTCGACAAGACCGGCACCTTGACCGAGGGCCGGCCGGCGTTCGAGCGTGCAATCGGTGTCAATGGCTTCAGCGAGGACGAGGTGTTGCGGCTGGCAGCCAGCCTCGACCAAGGTGCCGAGCACCCGCTGGCAGCCGCCATCGTCAACGCAGCGCGGGAGCGCAACTTGACCCTTGAGAAGGCCGAGCAGTTT
>JBBQKT010000011.1:0-24930 GCA_038327205.1 Burkholderiales bacterium
ATTCGCGGTCCGCCGTGCTCCACTGCGTGCGCGGGCAGGCGCTGCCCACGTAGCGCACATCGGCACCGCTCTCCACCAGCAGGCGGGCTACCAGCAGCTCCGACCCTTCGTAGCCGCTCATCGTGATGCGGCCCTTGATCGGCTTCGCCGCCAGCGCGCCCTTGATGGCCGTGAAGGCGTACACGGCGCCCCAGTAGCCACCCGCTCGATCATGATCGAGGACCAGCATCAGACCATCTCCTCGGCCTTGCGCGCCTTCGCAATCTTGGCGAGGTGACGCTTGTAGTGTTCGCGGAACTCGGGACGGTCCACCGGCACCTCTTCCCACACGCCGGCATTGTGCCCTTCGCCGACACCATCGAAGAACGCCTTCATCTCGTCGAACCGATGCTGATTGCCAAGGGCCGCGTTGACCACCGTTGCCAGTGAGCCGGCGCCGGCAGGGCCCATCAGTGGCCGGGCCGAGATCAGGTTGGTGAAGTACAGCGACGGAATCGCGAGTTCCTTGGCCTTCTGCACGACCGGCGTGGTGCCGATGGCAAGGTCCGGCTTGAACTCGTGCATCGCCGCCAGGTCCTGCTCGAGCGAGGCGCGGAACTGCACATGCACGCCCTTGGATTCGAGACACTGCACATCAGCCTCATTCCAGGCGGTGCGCGGGCAGGCGCTGCCGACATAGCGCAGATCGGCGCCACTCTCGACCAGCAGGCGGCCGACCAACAGCTCCGAACCTTCATAGCCACTCAGCGTGATGCGGCCCTTGATCGGCATCTTGGACAGCGCGCCACGGATGGCCGGGAGAAACTTGTTCTTGGCCGCATCGATCTTGGCCTGCTCGATATTGGTGGCGTTGCCGATCGCTTGCAGCCAGGCTTCGGTGCCGTCGTAGCCCACGGGCGCGGAGCCGATGACGCTGCGGCCTGCGGCCTCGAACTCACGCACGCTGGCGGTGTAGAACGGGTGGATGGCAGCGACTGCGGCGCAGTCCAGCGCGGCATACATCTCGCGCCATTCGCGTGTCGGCACGACCGGGCCAGCGGCCAGGCCCATTGGCTCCAGCATCATGCCGATGATCACCGGGTCAGCCGGGAAGACCTCACCCAGCAGGGTGATCGTGGGCTTGTCGTTCCTGCCATTCCTCGGCGCTTGTACCGGGCCAGCCAACACCTCGTTACGGGCGTACTTGAGCATCGCTCCGGCCAGCACGTCCTTGGCTTCCGCATGGGTGGGCACACCGAAACCTGGCACGTCGATGCCGATGATGCGCACGCCGTTGATCTCTTTGGGCAGGATCTGCAGTGGCACGCCGCTGGCGGTGGGCACGCACAGGTTGATGATGACGATGGCGTCGTACAGCGCCGGGTCAGCCTGTTGGTAGACCGACTCGCGAATATCCTCAAACAGCTTGCCGGTGACCAGGCTTTCGCTGTTGAAGGGGACGTAGCCGACGCTGCGGCGGGCGCCATAGAAATGTGAGGTGAAGGTCAGGCCGTAAACGCAGCAGGCCGAGCCGGACAGGATGGTTGCGGTGCGGCGCATGCGCAGGCCGACGCGCAGGGCGCCAAAGGCCGGGCACATGCTTTGCGGCTGGTCATGCGGACCGGCCTTAGGGTCTTTCGGGTAGTCCTTGGCGTACTGGTCCAAGGTCTCGGATTTGCCGGCCGACTTGGCAGCGGCGAGCATCGCTTCGCCGCCCGAATGGCAGCCCATGCCATCACCCTCGATAGCCGTGGCTACCTTCAAGGGGACGATAGGAATGACGGCGCTCACCGGCTCAGACCTCGTCGTAAACGACTTCGAGCGTGTCGCGCTTGATGTCGGTCTTGCCGCACATATCAAACGTCGTCGCGGGTTCGAGCACCACGTGGCGGCCAACAGAGTCGGCGCTGAACAGGCCCAGCAACTCGTCTTGCGTCATCGGCTTCGGGCGGATCGGCACCGAGTTGCCAACGTTCTCGGCCAGCTCGGCAAACATCGGGCCCCAGACCGATCCGGGGCGGCCGATGATTTCGTAGCTGGCGCTCTTGCGGCGGATGTCGTCGTTGGCGGGGATCACCGACAGCACGGGGATGCCGACCTGGTCGGCAAAGGCCTTCGCCTCGCCGGTGCCGTCATCGCGGTTGATGACCATGCCGGCCACGCCGACATTGCCGCCGAGCTTGCGGAAGTATTCAACCGCGCTGCAGACGTTGTTGGCGACGTAGAGCGATTGCAGGTCGTTGCTGGCCACGACGATGACCTTCTGGCACATATCGCGCGCAATCGGCAGACCGAAGCCGCCGCAAACCACATCGCCCAGGAAGTCGAGCAAGACGTAATCAAACCCCCACTCGTGGAAGCCGAGCTTTTCGAGCAGCTCGAAGCCGTGAATGATGCCGCGCCCGCCGCAGCCGCGCCCGACCTCGGGGCCGCCCAACTCCATCGCATAAACGCCGTCCCGCTTGAAGCAGACATCGCCGATGGCAACGGCCTCACCGGCCAGCTTCTTCTTGCTGCTGGTTTCGATGATGGTCGGGCAGGCCTTGCCGCCGAACAGCAGGCTGGTGGTGTCGCTCTTCGGGTCGCAGCCGATCAGCAAAACCTTCTTGCCCTGCTGGGCCATCATGTAGCTGAGGTTGGCCAGGGTGAAGCTCTTGCCAATGCCGCCCTTGCCGTAAATGGCGATGATCTGGGTGGTCTTGGTGACCGGTCCGGTGGCCACGGCATCGGGCTCGATGGCCGCTTCGGCGCGCAGGGCCTGCTGCGCAAAAGTCTGCGCGGCGTGAGGCGTGAATTTGACCGTTGTTGGTTCTGCTGTCAGCGTGCTCATGCGTGGTGTCTCCAGTCCAAAATCATCTTCAGGCAGTTCGCATCGGCGAACGCCTGTTCGTAGGCACCACCGGCGTTCTCGGCCAGTTCGCTGTGGGTCAACAGGCCATCTAGGTTGAGCCGCCCGGCACCCAACAAGGCGTTGACCGCCAGCATGTCGGCCCGCTTCCATTCGGCCGCCACGCGAATACGGGCTTCACGCATGAAGGCAGGGGCAAAGTTAAGCGACAGCGGCTTGGCATAAAAGCCCGCCAACACCACCTCGCCACCCGGCGACAGCCGGCCGATCAGGCTGTCGAGCAGGTCCGCATCGCCGCTGACGTCATAGATGGCGCGGTAGTCACGGCGCTTGTCGTCGCTCGGATGCATGACCTTGTAGCCAGCAGCGCCGTCGACGCGTGTCGGGTTGGTTTCCCAGACGGTGAAATCGGTGATGCCGGCCGCCACATTCATACGTGCCAACAAACGACCCATCACCCCATGACCGACGATCAAGTCAGGGGCGGTGAAGGGCTGGGCCCGGCCGCCGCCGGCGACGCTGTGATACGCGGTGGCGGCCAAGGCCAGCAGCACCGCTTGTTCACCCAGTTTTTCATCAACCGGCACAACCTTGTTGCCCGGCACCACCAGGCGCGAGGCCGAACCACCGAACAGGCCCTTGACGCCGCCAAAGCAGCGGGCACCCGGCACAAAAACGCGCTGTCCGGTGTGCTGCTTGCTGGCCGAGCCCACTGCAATGACACGGCCCACGGCTTCGTAACCCGGCACCAGCGGATAACCCATGCCTGGAAAGGTGGGCATCTGGCCGCTCCAGATCAGTTGCTCGGTGCCGGTGCTGATGCCGCTCCACTCGACCTGGACGATCACGTCTTCGTCTTCCATCGCAGGCAGGTGCAGGTGGTTGAGCGAGAGGTGCTCGGGGCGATCAATCACAACAGCCAGGGTGTTCATGCGCTCAGATCCTTGTTGAGTGTCGGTATCGCAAGTGGCTTTCTCGAACTCATGGTGTCATCTTATGTTTGCACAACACAATGTCAACTCGGATTTACACTTTTTAGGGTGTATCGCGGGTAATCACGCGGATGGGAAGCTGCAGGCCTTGGCGGTGAGCACCCGCGTTTGCAGCGGCATCGCTGTGGGGTGCAGGCGCACGTTCTCAAATCCGCTGGCCAGCAACATCTCGCGCAGGCGCTCGAACCGGCGCGGCTGTCCCCGGCCCATGGCCAGCAGATAGAAACCAAAATAGGCCTCGCCCATTGCCTCCGCACCGGCCGTGCCGGCCAGCGGCTCGGCCAACAGCAGCGTGCCGCCGGGCGGCAGTGCACGCCGAACGGCTGCCAAGAGGCGCAGCACGCGGTCATCGTCATGGTCATGCACCACCCGCACCAGGCTGATCAGGTCGGCCCCACGTGGCAGTTCGTCGTTGAAAAAGTCGCCGCCGACGGCTTCAGCGCGCACGGCCAGGCCTTCGCGGGCAAAACGGGCACGGGCGAGCTCAGCCACGGCCGGCAGGTCAAACACCTGGACTTGCAGCTGTGGGGCCTGCGCCGCCGCCGCACAGGCAAACACACCCTCACCGCCGCCCACATCGAGCAAGCGGCGGTGTTGTGCCAGCGGATAAGCCTGCAACACCTGCTCGGCCACCCAGGGTTGGGACAGGGCCATCACCTCGGAATAAGGGGTCACACCCGCCCCGGCCAGACCGT
Source organism: Burkholderiales bacterium (assembly GCA_038327205.1). Taxonomy (GTDB): domain Bacteria; phylum Pseudomonadota; class Gammaproteobacteria; order Burkholderiales; family Burkholderiaceae_C; genus Paucibacter_A. Next base: position 4,515 of record JBBQKT010000011.1, read on the forward strand.
TCGGCGTGTTGGTTCCGGCATAGGGCCAGAACTGGGCGAGTTGGCCGGGCGCTGCACCGCCCCGCAACAAGGCCAGCGGATCGGCCAGATCGCGGTAGAGGTTTTCGTGGTGCTCGACCAGGGCTGCGAGCCCGCTGTTGCCCACCATCGGCGCACCCAGGGGGCCCAGACCGAAGCGCGCCAGCGGCCGATGCTCAAGCAGGCGCAAAGCCACCGCCGCGAGCAGCAGGCGCTCCGCCGAAGCCACCGGCAGCCCGGTGGAAGCGGCACATTGCGCCACCGTCATCGGCCCGCTGCGCGCCAATTGATCGAACAACTTCAGCCGTACACAGGCGAGCAGGACCTGGGAATACACAAAGCCCGCCATCAAATCAAACAGCGCTGCCGCACGCCGCCGGGCGATCCAGCGGGTGGGTGCAAAGCGCTGGGCCCAGCGCTGAAAGCGGGGGCTGGCCAACAACTGGTCGCGCCAGCGCAAGGCGCTGTCCGTCCAATGCCCTGCACGGCTTGGCAGGGGCACGGCGTCGTCCATCACACCACCAGGGTCGAGCGGGCAGCCGCCTGGTTTTCCGACCGCAGCTCTTGCCGCAAACTCATTGGCACCAGCCGATCAGCCTCGCGTTTGATGAGGCTGCGGAACTGGGCGGCACCACGGCAGACGGGGATGGCGGCCAAAGTGGCATCGACCAGCCGTTCGAATTCAGCAAACGCCCCTTCCAGGCCCATTTCGCGGGCGCTGCTGGGGCGGTCCAGGGCCAAATCCTGCCCCACTGGCTTGCCCAGCAGCTCGGGCGCAAACACCACGTCCCGGATGTCATCGGCCACCTGGTAGGCCTGGCCCAATTGATCGCCCAGGGCGCGCCAGGGTTCGGGGTCGGCACCGGCGGCTTGCGCACCGGCCATGGTGGCCGCCGCAAACAAGGCGCCGGTCTTGGCACGCTGGTAGTCCTGCAAGTCAACCTGCGACTCGCATTCCCAGGCCTGGCCCGCAACAATCCCAAGTGGCATGCCAACGCCGTCGCAAACGGTTTGCAGCAAACTGGGCAGGCGGGACAAATTGCATTTGGCGCCCGCGCCCAGGGCTTGATAGGCACTGACGATCAGCGCATCACCGGCCAACACAGCCAGCCGCTCGCCGTAAACCCGGTGCACGCTGGGCTGACCTCGGCGCTCGGCCGCGTCGTCAAAGCAGGGCAGGTCGTCGTGCACGAGCGAGGCGCAGTGCAGCAACTCGATGGCGGCCGCCACCGCGTCGGCGAGGCCGGGGTCGTCGTCGCCACAGGCCATGGCCACGGCAATCACCAGCTGCGGCCGAATGCGGGCGCCACCCGGAAAGACCGCATGTTGCATGGCCGCGGCCAACCGGGGCGGATGCCCCGCCCCCCGCGCCACCCCAAGACTGGCCCGCAAGGCCGCTTCGATTCTTTCAGCAACAGCAGGCATGCGAGCCCTCCCGTGTAATTGCGCACAAGCGCGGATGTATTGTTTGCCTTACATTTGAATATGTCTAGTTTTTTAGACACTTGACGTTTTTCAGTCCACGCCATGCCATGCCAATCACTCCTCCTCCTCGCGTACTTGTTGTCGGTGCCGGCATCGGCGGCCTGACGGCTGCCGCCTTGCTGGCGCAGCAAGGCCTGTCGGTGCAGGTGCTTGAACGGGCAGCCACGCCCGGCGGCAAGATGCGCCAGGTGGCGGCGGGCGCACAGTGGCTGGATGGCGGACCGACGGTGTTGACGATGCGCTGGGTGTTTGACGAGTTGTTCGAGCGCCTGGGCCTGGGGCTGGACGATCACCTCAAGCTCAAACGCTGCGAGGTGCTGGCGCGGCACAGCTGGGGAAGGCATGCTCCGCTCGATCTGTTGGCGGATCTGGAAGCCAGCGTGGCGGCGATTGCCGCCTTCAGCAATGGCGACGAGGCGCTGCGCTACCGCGCCTTTTGCCGCCGCGCGGCGGACATTTACAAGACCCTGGAAACCCCGTTCCTGCGCAGCGCACGGCCGACACCCTGGTCCTTGGCGGCCCGCGTTGGCTGGCGCGGCCTGCCCGGGCTGGCCCGCATTTCGCCCTTCAGCACGATGTGGGGCGAACTGGGCCGGTACTTTCACGATGCCCGCCTGCGCCAGTTGTTCGGCCGCTACGCCACGTATTGCGGCTCCTCGCCCTTCGACGCCCCTGCCACCCTGATGCTGGTCGCCCATGTTGAGCGCGATGCCGTCTGGCAGATCGAAGGCGGCATGTTCCGGCTGGCGCAGGCGCTGTCGGCTGCGGCCGCCCAACAAGGTGTTCAACTGAGCTATGGCAAGCATGTGGCCCGCGTCGTGCTGAAGAACGGACGCGCCTGCGGCGTTGAAACCGCCGATGGCGAGCACATCGACGCCGACGTGGTGCTGTTCAACGGCGATGTGGCGGCCTTGCAGCAAGGTGCTTTGGGGGCAGATCTGCAAACGGCGCTTGGCGGGCCAGGCTCTGGTTTTCGCGCCAAACGCTCGCTTTCCGCCGTCACCTGGCACTTTGAGGCAGAGGCGAGCGGTTTTGATTTGTCGCACCACAACGTGATCTTTTCCGACCCTGGCAACCAGGGCTACCGACGCGAGTTCGAGGCCATTGCCGCCGGGCGCCTGCCTTCTCAGCCCACCGTTTATGTGTGCGCGCAAGACCGCTCGGCCGGCTTGGCCGGCAGCCGCAAACAGGCCGGGGCCGAACGCCTGATGTGCCTGGTCAACGCCCCCGCCCGCGCCGATGACGCGCCCCTGCATCCCGAGGAGATCGAAACATGCCAGACGCAGATGTTTGCCCAATTGGCGCGCTCGGGGCTGAAGCTGCGGGTGCTGTCACCGAGCATCACCCGCACCACGCCGCAGGACTTTTCAGCGCTGTTCCCGGCGACGGGCGGGGCGCTGTACGGCAGGGCCGCGCGGGGCTGGCTGAGCAGCTTCCAGCGGCCGGGCAGCAGCGCGGGGGTGCCGGGGCTGTATCTGGCGGGTGGCTCGGTGCATCCGGGGCCGGGCGTGCCGATGGCGGCACTGTCGGGTCAATTGGCCGCAGCGCAGATCGGTTTGGCCCTGCGTTCGACGCGCCGGTCGGCCCCGGTGCTTATGCCTGGTGGTATGTCGATGCGTTGAGCGATCCGCAGCCGGACGGTTCGGCATATGCCTTGACCGTGATCGCCTTCGTGGGCAGCGTTTTTTCACCCTATTACGCCTGGGCCAGGCGGCGCGGGCACGCTGATGCTGAAAACCACTGCGCGCTGAACGTGGCACTGTACCGGCGGCCGGCGGGCAGCAGCCGGTTTCAAAACCTGTGGGCGATGACCGAGCGCAGCGGCGCGGTTCGCTCACCACGCAGCTTGCAGATCGGCCCGAGCCGGCTCGCCTGGGTGGGCCATGAATTGCAGATCGACATCGATGAATGGACGGCCCCGTTGCCGCAACGGCTGCGCGGACGCATCACCGTGCAGCCGCAGGCCCTGCCCTGCCGCGACTTTGCGCTTGATGCTGCAGGCCGCCATCTGTGGCAGCCGATCAGCCCTGCCGCCCGCGTCGCCGTTGCCTTCGATCAACCGCGCTTGAACTGGCAGGGCGAGGCCTACCTCGACAGCAACCACGGCACTCGCCCACTGGCCCATGACTTCAACGACTGGCACTGGTCGCGCGCCGCGCTGCCCGGCGGGCGCAGCCAGGTGATGTATGACGTGAACGGGCGGGATGGCCAGCCACTTTCGCTGGCCTTGGCTTTTGACGCGGGCGGTGGGGTGGAAACCTTTGTCGCGCCGCCCATGTGCCAATTGCCCGCGACGGCCTGGGGCTTGCAGCGCCAGACGCGCTGCGATGCGAACGCGCAGCCGGCCGAGTTGGCGCGCCTTGAAAGTGGCCCGTTTTACAGCCGTGCCCTGCTGCAGTCGAAGATCGATGGTCAGCCCGTCACCGCCGTCCATGAAAGCCTGTCACTGCAGCGTTTTTCATCACCCTGGGTGCAGGCGATGTTGCCGTTTCGGATGCCCAAGTGGGGATAGATTGAGGCTTTGCGGATGGTTTGCGTGGCCTGCCGGCCGCAGGCCACCGAACCGCTCATGCAGCGGGGGCCAACCCGCTGAGTTTCAGCCGTGGATGTAGCTCCGAAGCTGCTCGATGGTCATCTCGTGGTCGCTGATGATGTCGTCGACGATGTCGCGAATCGAGATCATGCCCAGCACCAGCCCGCCTTCGAGCACCGGCAGATGGCGTATCTTGTGCTGGCTCATCAAAGACATGCATTCCCGGGAGCGGGTCTGCGGGCCGACGACAACGACATCGCGCGTCATGATCTCGGCAACCTTCACTTCATTTGATTTGAGGCCCAAGAGGGCGACCTTGCGCGTGTAGTCGCGCTCCGAGACGACACCTGCAAGCTTGCCATGCTCCATCACCATCAGCGCCCCAATGTCGTACTTGGCCAGCAGGTGAAGCGCGTCGAAGACCGTTGTTTCTGGATCGGTGGTCCAGGTTGCGGTTGGGCGACGTTTGAGCAGTTCCAAGACAGGTTTCATAGGGTCTCCAATTCAAAAAGTTGGCCGCATGACCTTGACAGTATTCCCCGGACTGCTTAGCCACAGCGGTATGCGGCTTTGTCCCTCAAGGTCATTTCCCAGTTGCAGTGCTGTTCAAACAGCACCGGGCTGACAGAGCCTGATGCCGAGTGACTTAAAGGGTAGCGGGTAGCGGGTAGCGGGCAAGGTTCTGCAAGGTCACCGCTGCGTCAAACGAACGGCGTCTGCGCGCGGCAAGGCCCCAGCACCGCCGCGAGAACAATCCCGTTGCGCATGGCCGAGCGGCTGCCCAACAGTGGGCGCCGTGCCGGTCTCGTGCCAGCAAGCGCCACAGTCGCGGCGGGTTGAATCGACGCAAGGCGGCGTGGCGCTGATTCCGGCTGCGGCTCCGCCTGCAACTCCGACTGCGGCTTTAGCGAAGCCATGGCCGTGGGCGTCATCTCGGTAGGCTCTGCTCGCCGCAGCTCAGGTTCGGCGCTGCCCGCTTGCCCGTTTTCCGAGAGTCTTTTGACCCAGGGGAGGATGACGTTGAAGACAGCCGCGAAAACCACGGCCATGACCAGCAGGAGAGTTTCCAGGTTCATCGCACCCCCCGCGCTATGCCGCACGCCGGGATGTCGGCGCTGCCTGGGGTGCATCGTCGGTGGCGGCAATCGCGTCGCGCATGGCGGTGTCGGCCTGCACATTCTTCATGCGGTAGTAGTCCATCACGCCAAGCGTGCCGTTCCGGAAGGCCTCGGCCATGGCGCGTGGCACCTCGGCTTCAGCCTCGACAACGCGGGCGCGCATCTCCTGCTCCAGTGCCACGGCCATCGCTCGGCGCTCTTCGGCCTTGGCCTGCGCGATCTGCTTGTCGGCATTGGCCTGGTCAATCTGCAGCTTGGCGCCGATGTTCTCGCCGACGTCAACATCGGCGATGTCGATGGACAGGATCTCGTAGGCCGTGCCGGCATCCAGTCCCTTGGACAGAATGTGCTTGGAGATGTGATCGGGGTTCTCCAACACGCTCTTGTGTGAAATCGCCGAACCGATGGTGCTGACCATGCCCTCACCGACGCGCGCGATGATCGTCTCCTCGCCTGCACCGCCGACCAGTCGGTCGATATTGGTGCGCACCGTCACGCGCGAAACGACGATGAGCTGGATGCCGTCTTTGGCGACTGCGGCGATCTTGGGCGTCTCGATCACCTTGGGCAACACCGACATCTGTACCGCCTCAAGCACATTGCGGCCGGCCAGGTCGATGGCGGCGGCACGCTTGAATGGCAGCGGGATGTTGGCCTTGTCCGCCGAGATCATCGCGTTGACCACGCGCACAACATTGCCGCCCGCCAGATAGTGGGCCTCCAGGTCATTGATGGAGATGTCGATGCCCGCTTTGACCGAGCTGATGCGTGCCGTCACGATCACACCCGGCGGAACGCGGCGCAGCCGCATGGCGATCAGTGTCATCAGCCCTACATAAGCACCCGAGGCCCAGGCCGCAATCCACAAAGGGATGGGTGCCAAGTAGAGAACGATGGCAACGAATGCCAGCAAGCCGACAAGCACGCTGAAGTTGCCAAACAAACCCACGAATTCCGAGATACCCATGACCTTCTCCTTGATTTAAAAATTTGATTCGGCATGCGCCGACTTGACCCACCGCGATCGACCCCGGCGCTACGACATGGTTCTTGCCCGCAGATCCTCATCGGGCGAAACAAGCATCTCGTGGTGCAGGCCCCAATGCTCGACCGCTGCGGTCAACACGATCGATTCGCCATCGGCCACGTGCCCGTCGGCCTCGGCGATCTCGATGCAAAGGCGCAGCAGCCTGCGCCGCAGCGCCGGATCTGCGATCTCGCCCATCAACTGGGCCAGCGTGCGCTCATCCACCGGGCAGGCATCAGCTCTTTTGAGCCGCTCGCGGGAAAAGAGGTCTTCGCAGAGGCTGTCGAGCGCGGCATGGAGCTCGTGCCGGTCAAGACCCAGTTGCTCGTGAACGGCCAGGCGGTCGAGCACGTCAAGCTCGGCCTTGCCAATCTCACGGTCCGCCAGGACCGTCAGCGCGACGATGCGGGCTGCGGCCTGCGGGCTGTTAGAGGGATAGGTGCGCATAGTGCGTGCTCCGGGGCTTAGGGTTTGGAATCCATCGAAAATGCCGCTCGACAACGGCTTCCGCCGGCCGCGGCACAAGGTCGGTCCTGCTGGTGATCCGCGTCGACAAACCCAGGCTGTCGCCCGGCGTTCCCGCCATCGGATCGGACGGGCAGCGCTTGTCGGTGCCGCCGCGCGGGCTATCGACATCGGACCGCTGCAAGGAGGCATTCGGAATCAGCCCGTCGATGCGGCCAAACACGGATCGCATCCGGCGTTGCGCCACGTTCCGCAGGTCGTGGGCTTGGGGGTCGCGGGACTCGAACAAAACCTGCATCAAGGCGCTCCATCGGTTCAGTGATGGACGGAAGGTAGGGCGCATCGGAGCAATGAAAAAGAAACAAATCAAGGACTCCAACGTCGGAAAACCCGATGTAACTACAGACCTGCAGACCGCTGCGATCAGCTTCGCTTTTCCCGCACCTGGGGTCTCAGGCACCCTGCTTCTACTTGGCGCCAATTTGGCCAATAGTCGCGGCTGTTCCAACCCCATCGAGATTCGACAATGAAGACCTGTTCAAGCAGCAAGAAGCAGCAGCGCGCGACGTGGCAGCAGCGCCTTATCGATCGGCTGCACGCAGCCCTGGGGCCCATGCGGAGGCTGCTTGCACGTGGCAACGCTGCACTTGCTGGCATTGCCCAGAAGCCAGCCGCGAATCCGCGCCGCAGCGTCATGATCACCCTGCGCCGTTCGGACCTGCTCGACGCTTCGGCGACCAACACGGCGTGGTCTGAGCGCCCGCCGTGCTCGCTGGGCCTGATCCCGGTTCGTATTGCGAGTGCGCAGCGCAATCTGCAGGGAAAGCGTAGCCACCGGCACGAATAGCCGAGCCGCATCAATCCCGCGGTCGAACGCTGGACGACCTTTATTCAAACAGCCCGCCAAGCTCCTTGCGCTCATCTTGGGCGCCGCCTTCTGAGGCGACTGGCCGGCTGTGGTCGGCAACCGGCTTTTGCGGAGCCAGCGTGGGCCGGTGCTGCGGGGCCGGTCGGCAATGCTCGACGTGGCAGTCGAGGCCCGTGGCGATCAACTGCGGCTGGTACCGCTGGACGGAAGCAACACCCTGTTGCGCAAGCACTTCCTGCAGCTTGATGGCCCAGGCATCGCAATCTTCATTTTTCCGGCGACGACCTGTACATCCTGACCGGGCCGACGATGGTGCTCAATGGCGAGATCCGCGTCTTCAAGTGGCCTCGGGCCAAGCCTGAGATGAAGGCCAACCGTGAGCCGGTGCGTTTCGAAGCGGCGCTGGCAGCGTGGGTGTCTCTGCCCACGGGCACGGCACGGCACGGCACGGCAACAATTGCGCCGAAGCGATCTGTGATCTGCTGGGTCATCAGTGATGGGGTTCAGCGCCAACGACTGAGGGGCCTGGTGAGCCCGGGACGGGCCACAGGTTCTGCCGCTTTACCGTCTGCGCGCACGGGCACGTCGAGCCACGCGCCAGTGGAACCAGGCTCGGAGGCCCAGCCGCATGAAGACGTAGCCGGACGCCGACCCGACCGTGGCGAACAGCGCCATGCCCGTGACGGTGGGCCAACCCAGCGCTTGCAGGGTGGCGAGAAAGCCGCCCGCAGCGACGTCGCCCGGAACCGGTGCGCCAGCCGCAGGGCCGACGATGACAGAGCCGACCTGGTAAGCCAGGTACAGCCATCCGCCGATCGTGATCGGGTTGGTGATCAGGGTCGCAGCGGCAGCGATTGGAATGTTGCCGCGCCACCAGACACAGTGCGCCGCAGCGAAGATGATCTGCGCAAAGGGCACCACAAAGGCCCAGAACAGCCCGATGGCCAGACCCCGTGCCAGCGCTTCGGGCCGAGCATGCCAGAGCCCAGGCTCTGTCAGGCGATGCGCTACCGGCCGCAACCAACGGATCTGCGTGAGTTCGGCATGAGAAGGGATCGAAGCGCGCAACTGCGTGCGCAGTTGCTGCCAAAAGCCGGGCGGCTGGGGAGTAGTCATTCGCGGAAGAAGTTGGTTGTTTGAAGCGCAAGGTGGCGCGGGGATTGGCGGCCACATGCCGTTTCATGGGTAACCCGGCCATTCATTGTTTGGCCAGCTGGGCAGATAGGTTGATTCTCACCGTGCCCGAGGGAGCCCATATTGAAGCCGCGAAGTTCAGTGCGAGCTCGCGTAGTTTGGCATGCTCTTGTCCACGAGCGGCACCGCAGACTGCTGGGACACTGCCCCGACCGAGAGCCTGTGGGGTCGGCCAAATATGGGCGGCTTAACGGCCAGAAATTCAGCACCAGACGCCATGCCAAGGACCAGGGGGTGGCCGGGCCAACCTTCTACAACCCCAGCCACCGCCATGCAGAGGCTCGACGGATGAGTGGGAGCACAGAGCCATGAACCGCCCTATCCGGCCTCGGCGGACAAGCAGCAACGACATCTCGAGTTGATGTTGTACGAACTCTTAAAGCTGCCCAATCCGGTGGAATTTGTGGTGAATGACACCGCGCGTGTCATCGACCAGCCATGGAATCGGCTGCTGATCGAAGCGGAGAACCCTCGCTTCGTTCAGCTTTACCCATACTTCCGCGACCTCGGTGTGTATGCCGGCGACGGTGTGGCACGCCCTTCGCTCTCGACCTGGACCCGGTATTTCCAGTTGCCGCTCGTGCCTGCCCCCCTGCCTCACCGTGGCCAAGAAGGGGTCAATGACCGGTCTCGAACCGTTCCGCCTTATCCGCAGTGACACACTCAAGTGTAAATCTGGGTTGACATTTTTTTGCCAACTCACAGAATCATTCGTATGCCTGCCCCCGCGCTTAAAACCGTTGCCGAACTGCTCAAGCCGATCACCTGGTTTCCGCCGATGTGGGCCTTTGCTTGCGGCGCGGTGGCCTCCGGTTTGCCGGCGGAAGGCAAATGGCCGCTGATCATCGCGGGCGTGCTGCTCGCCGGGCCCTTTGTCTGCGCCACCAGTCAGGCGGTGAACGACTGGTTTGACCGCCATGTTGATGCCATCAACGAGCCGCAGCGCCCAATCCCTTCTGGCCGGATGCCAGGGTATTGGGGGCTTTACATCGCCATCATCTGGACGGTGCTGTCGCTGTTGCTGGCCTCGGCGCTTGGCCAGGCGGCCTTTTACGCCGCCGTGCTCGGCCTGGTGCTGGCCTGGGCTTACAGCGCACCGCCGCTGCGGCTCAAGGAGAACGGCTGGTGGGGCAACACCGCCTGTGCCCTGTGCTACGAGGGCTTGGCCTGGATCACCGGCGGCGCGGTGATGGCGCAAGGGGCCTGGCCGGACGGCAAATCGCTGGCCCTGGCCCTGCTTTACAGCAGCGGCGCGCACGGGATCATGACTTTGAATGACTTCAAGTCCATCGAAGGCGACCGGCAGATGGGGGTCAACTCCCTGCCCGTCACGCTCGGCGTCGAGGGCGCCGCATGGACGGCCTGCCTCTTGATGGCCGGGCCGCAGATCGTCGTCGCCCTGCTGCTCTATCACTGGGGCACGCCCTGGCATGGGCTGGCGGTGGCGGGTCTGCTGGTGGCGCAGGCGCTGTTGATGCGCCGCTTCCTGGCGGCACCGCGCGAACGGGCAATTTTTTACAGCGGCGTGGGCGTGCCGCTCTATGTGTCAGGCATGTTGATCAGCGCCTTCGCCCTGCGCTGACGAAAGGTTTCAAATGAGCCAAATTTTCGATGCTGTCGTGGTCGGCGGCGGCCCTGCAGGGGCAACCGCCGCGAATGATCTGGCGCGCGCCGGACACAGCGTGCTGCTGCTCGACCGGGCGGGCCGCATCAAGCCCTGCGGCGGAGCGATCCCGCCCCGCTTGATCGCCGATTTCGCGATTCCTGATGCACTGCTGGTGGCACGGGCCACCTCGGCGCGGATGGTCTCGCCCAAAAACGCCAAGGTCGATATCCCAATCAACGACGGCTTCGTCGGCATGGTGGACCGCGAGCAGTTTGACGAGTGGCTGCGCGAGCGGGCACGGGCCGGTGGCGCCACCCGCGTGAATGGCCGTTTTGACCACCTGAGCCGCTCGGCCGACGACATCTGCATCGTCAACTACCTCGATGCCGACGGCGCGTTGCAGCAGGTACAGACCCGCGCGGTGATCGGCGCCGACGGTGCCCGCTCCAAGGTGGGCGAGCAGGCCGTGCCCAGCGCCGCCGATGCCCGCTGTGTGTTCGCGTATCACGAGATCGTCGCCACGCCCGACGCCACGCCGGCCGACTTCCTCAGTTCACGCTGCGAGGTGCATTACAACGGCGCCACTTCGCCCGATTTTTACGGCTGGGTGTTCCCGCACGGCGGCACGGTCAGCATCGGCACCGGCAGCGCCGACAAAGGGTTTTCGCAGCGCCAGGCGGTCAGCCGCCTGCGCGAAAAAGTCGGCCTGCAAGATGCCCGCGTGATCCGCCGCGAAGGCGCTCCGCTGCCGATGAAGCCGCTGGCCCGCTGGGACAACGGCCGCGATGTGGTGCTGGCCGGCGATGCCGCTGGCGTCGTCGCCCCGGCCTCGGGCGAAGGCATTTATTACGCCATGGTTGGGGGCCGCGTTGCCGCCAACGCCGTCCAGGCACTGCTGCAAACCGGCGACGGCCGGGTGCTCAAACAAGCCCGCAAGGCCTTCATGAAAGAGCATGGCCGGGTGTTCTGGGTGCTGGGCATCATGCAGCGCTTCTGGTACCGGTCTGATCGCCTGCGCGAGCGTTTCGTGGCCATCTGCCGCGACCCCGATGTGCAGACGCTCACCTTCGACGCCTATATGAACAAGCGCCTGGTGCGCAAACGGCCAATGGCCCATGTCCGCATCTTCTTCAAGGACATCGCGCATCTATTGGGACTGGTGCGGGTGTGACGATCGCGCCGTTCCCATCGCCGCGCGGGCGTGCGGTCGTTACCGCCGCGCTGGCAGCGCTGGCTGTGGCCATGCTGGGCGGCCTGGCCACCGGCATCGGCCCCTGGTATTTGGGGCTGAAGCAACCGGCCTGGAAGCCGCCGGACATTCTTTTTGGCCCGGCCTGGACAATTCTTTACGCACTGGCAGCGGCCTCGGCCGTCAAGGCCTGGCAGCGCGCGCCGTCGAAAGCATGGCGCGAATGGCTGCTCGGCCTGTTCGCCCTGAACGGTTTTTTGAACCTGCTCTGGAGCCTGCTTTTCTTCCGTCTGCGGCGGCCCGATTGGGCGCTGATGGAGGTCGGCGCGTTGTGGCTTTCGGTGGCCGGGCTGATGGTTTTTATGGGTCGCCGCTCGCCGGTTTCAGCGCTGCTGCTGCTGCCCTATCTGGCCTGGGTCGCCTTCGCCGGCTGGCTGAATCGTGCGGTCGTAGCCCTGAACGGGCCGTTTGGCTGAGGTTTGGACAGTGCATGCTGACCACCCTTGTCAACCTCGTCATCGCGATCACCGTGGCCGAAATCGCCTGGCTGATGCTGCTGGCCAAACACAGCCTGCCGAAGGGGCCGCTGCTGGCCAACCTGTTGGCGGGCCTGGGCCTGCTGATCGCACTCCGGTTGGTGGTCGCCGAAGCCGCGCTGCTTTGGGTGGCCCTGGCCCTTGCAGCGGGCGGGGTGGCGCACCTGCTCGATCTGCGGGCGCGCTGGCGAGCAACAGCGCAAGTGCCGCCCAATGGGTAACATGGGAGTAGCGGCTATGGTGCCGCAGATCTAGCCAAGGGGGCCGTCCCGGCTCCCCAAGCCAACGAAGGAAATTGACTCATGAACAACACACGTCGCGATTTCATCCGCATCGTCCCCCTCGCCGGTGCCGGCCTGCTGATCGGTCAGGCTGCTTTCGCCCAGGCGATGGTTGACGAGAAGGACGCTCAAGCCGCCTCGCTCGGCTACGCAGCCGACACCACCAAGGTCAACAAGACCAAGTACCCGAAGCACACCGCTGAACAGCAGTGCGGCAATTGCCAGCTGTACCAGGGCAAGGCGGGTGCCGCTGCCGGCCCTTGCGCTCTGTTCCCGGGCAAGCAAGTGGCCGCCAAGGGCTGGTGCAGCGCTTACGTCAAGAAGCCTTGATCGCCTGAACCCGCATGACTTCCACGCTGCCAGCGGATTTACCTGAACGCGTCGCGCTGGCCGAGGAAGTTCATGCGCGGCCTCCTGAACCCATCAGCGCCCCCAGTCGCGCCAGCTTTGTGGCGCTGCTGGTGGACGCCGAAGCGCGCGCCCAGGAGCTGCGCCACCTGAGCCAACTGTGCGAACAGCATGGGCTGGCAGCGCTGCAGCGCGGTGCCGTGCACTGGAGCGGCAAGGTCGGCGACCTGCGCTTGAAATGGGAACGGCACGGCGAGTTTTCGACTTACACGTTTTTCTTGAGCGGCAGGGTCGCAGCTGGCTTCAGTGCCACTGCGGCGCAACGCCTTCCCGCCGGTTGGCTGTCGCAATTGCCCGGCAAGACTGTCATGGCCGCGCATGCCGAACTGCTGCATGCCGAAGAAGAAATGCCAACCGCCGAACTGCAACAGCAGTTCTTCAGCGGTTACGCCCTGGTTGGCTCCGAGATCGCCGGCGGCGCGGGCCAAGCCTTTTCTGATTTCCAGATTCACCCCGACGGTTTCAGCCGCTTTGTGCTGATCGGTCGAACCTTCACGCCGACCATGGGCGGACGGATGTTGCAGCGACTGTTTGAGATCGAGGCCTACCGGATGATGGCCCTGCTGGCCCTGCCGGTGGCGCGCCGCCTGTCGCCCCGCTTGTCGGAGATCGAGCGCTCGCTGGCCACGCTGACCGATGACATCGCCCAGGACGGCGGCCGCGACGAGCTGATGCTGCAAGAACTGACCCGTTTGGCGGCCGAGGTTGAAAGCGGGCTGGCCGCCAGCCAGTTCCGATTCGGCGCTTGCCGGGCCTATGCCGAACTGGTGCGCACCCGCATTGCCGAACTGCGCGAAAACCGCATCCCGGGCCTGCAAACGCTGGATGAATTCATGTCGCGCCGCTTCGCCCCGGCCGTCGCCACCTGCGCCACCGTGTCCCAGCGACTGCATGATTTGTCCGAGCGGGTGGCCCAGGCCAGCCATCTGTTGTCGACCCGCGTGGACATCGTTCGGGAGAAGCAAAACCATGCACTGCTGGCCTCGATGGACCGCCGTGCGGATCTGCAGCTGCGCTTGCAGCAGACGGTGGAAGGCCTGTCCATTGCGGCGATCGTTTATTACATGGCCGGCGTGGTGGGCTACCTGGCCAAAGGCGTCAAGGCAATCGGCCTTGCAATCAACGTCGATCTGGTCGTCGGCGCGGCCGTGCCATTGCTGGTGATCGCCACGATGACGGCGGTACGACGAGCACGGCGCAGGGCCCAAGAGCGCGAAGCAACGCCGACCGAGCATTGATACGAGACCCCCAAAAATAGTCCATGTCCACGCCCTATCCTTTCTCCGCCATCGTCGGCCAAGACGAAATGAAGCTCGCCATCCTGATCGCCGCCGTCGAGCCCGCCATCGGTGGTGTGCTGGTTCTCGGTGACCGCGGCACGGGCAAATCGACCGCCGTGCGGGGCTTGGCGGCCCTGCTGCCCAAGATGCTGGCGGTGCAGGGCTGCCGCTACCACTGCGATCCGCTGGCGGCCAAGGGCTGCGAGGACTGTGAACGGCTTAAAAAAACGAGCAAGCTGAAGACCCATCAAGTGCCGGTGCCGGTCGTCGATCTGCCGCTTGGCGCCAGCGAAGACCGGGTGGTCGGCGCCCTCGATCTGGAGCGTGCCTTGTCCCAGGGCATCAAGCAGTTCGAGCCGGGGCTGCTGGCCAAGGCTCACCGGGGCTTTCTCTACATCGACGAAGTCAATCTGCTGGAAGACCACCTGGTCGACCTGCTGATCGACGTGGCCGCCTCAGGCGAAAACGTGATCGAGCGCGAGGGCCTGTCGGTGCGGCACCCGGCGCGCTTCGTCCTGGTCGGCAGCGGCAACCCGGAAGAAGGTGAGTTGCGCCCGCAGTTGCTCGACCGCTTCGGCCTCTCGGTCGAGGTGCGCACGCCGACCGAGATTGCCCAGCGGGTCGAGGTGGTGAAGCGTCGCGACGCGTTTGAGCGCGATACCGAGGCGTTTCTGGCGCGCTGGGCCAAGGAAGACGCCAAGGTGCGCAAGCAGATCGTCGCGGGCCGGGCCAAGCTGGCCACCATCACCGTGCCCGAGGCGATGCTTTACCGGGCCAGCGAGCTGTGCCAGAGCGTCGGCAGTGACGGCCTGCGCGGCGAGCTGACCCTCATCCGCGCGGCGCGGGCGCTGGCGGCCCTGCAGGGCGCCGATGCCCTGGGCGACGAGCATCTGAAGCGGGTGGCCGCCCCGGCGCTGCGCCACCGGCTGCGTCGCAACCCGCTGGACGACACCGGCTCGACCGAGCGGATCGAGCGCGCAATGGCCGAGTTATTGCCGAGTTGTGGGCGCGCTGAATGACGACGCCCGTCATCCCAGCGAAGGCCGGGATCCAGGCGCGTGGCGGGGGCCGACTGGATGCCCGCCTGTGCGGGAATGACGGGCGGTGAGCGTCGATCTCCATGACGAAGGGCTGAGCGACGCGACCCGTGCCGCCTGGCTGCTCGCGGTGGACCCGGCCGGCCTCGGCGGCATCCACCTGCGCGGGCCCGCCAGCGCGGCACGAGATGGGGTGCTGGCCAGCTTGCAGCACGCCATGCCCAGCGATGCGCCCTGGCGACGCCTGCCCGCTCAGATCGACGATGACCGGCTGCTCGGCGGCCTCGATCTGGCCCTGAGTTTGGCCACCGGTCGCCCGGTGGAACAACGCGGCTTGCTGGCCGAGGTCGATCAGGGCCTGCTGATTGCCGGCATGGCCGAGCGGATGAGCGCGGGGCTGGCAGCCAAGATTGCAGCGGCGCTCGATCAATCCGCCAGCTTTGCGGTCGTGGCGCTGGACGAAGGCCGTGGCGACGATGAAGCGCCGCCCACTGCGCTGCTGGAGCGCTTGGCCCTGGTGGTGACGCTGACCGAAGAAGGCAAACTTGCCTGGCCCCCACAAACCCAAGAGGGTCAGGTCTTGCCTTTTGATCTGGCCGAGGCCCGGCTGCGGGTGGCGCTGATGCCGCTGGACGAGGCCTGCATCCACGCCTTTTGCAGTGCGTCGCAGCTTCTGGGCATCCGCTCGATGCGCGTGCCGCTGCAGGCCTGGCGCGCCACCTGTGCCGCCGCGGCCTGCCGGGGCAGCGACGAGGTCAACGCGCAGGATGCCGAGTTGGCCGCCCGGCTGGTGATTGCGCCCCGGGCGCGACAACTACCCGCCGCGCCAGCCGAGCCGGATTCAGAGCCGCCCGCCCCGCCAGGCAGTGACGATCAAGCCGCCCATCAAAACGAAGAACCGCCACCCGACGACAGCCCTGCCCCGCCCCGCCCCGATGACGCCCCGCTGGAAGACCGCGTCATCGACGCCACCAAGGCCGCCATCCCGGCCGGCCTGCTGGCGCTGCTGGGTGATTTGAGCGGCCGCGCCCGCTCGCCCAACAACAGCTCGGGCAAGAACAAGGCTGCCCAAAAGCCGGCGCAAAGCGGCCGCCCCCTGCCCAGCCGCCGTGGCCAGCCACGCAGCGGCCAGCGCGTCGATGTGCTGCAAACCCTGCGGGCAGCCATCCCCTGGCAAAAGCTGCGGCAGGCCACCCGCACCGAGGCGGCAGCGCCCCGCCTGATCATCACCCGCGATGACTTCCATTTGCGCCGCTACCAGCGCCCGCGCGAGACCACAACCAT
This sequence comes from Burkholderiales bacterium, assembly GCA_038327205.1. Classification (GTDB taxonomy): domain Bacteria; phylum Pseudomonadota; class Gammaproteobacteria; order Burkholderiales; family Burkholderiaceae_C; genus Paucibacter_A. The sequence goes on from JBBQKT010000011.1 coordinate 20,844, forward strand.
CTTTGCCGTCGATGCCTCGGGCTCGCAGGCGCTGAACCGGCTGGCCGAGGCCAAGGGCGCGGTGGAGTTGCTGCTGGCCGATTGCTATGTGCGGCGCGACCGGGTGGCGCTGATCGCCTTTCGCGGCAGCGCCGCCGAAACGCTGCTGCTGCCGACCCGCTCGCTGGTACGCGCCAAACGCAGCTTGCAAGCCCTGCCTGGCGGCGGGGGCACGCCCTTGGCCGCTGCGATTGAAGCCGCAACCGGCCTCGCCGCCCTGGTGCGCTCGCGTGATGGCGGGCAGGCGTTGGTGGTGTTCCTGACCGACGCGCGGGCAAATGTGGCGCGCGACGGAAAGCCGGGGCGTGATGCCGCGATGAACGACGCGTTGGCTGCCGCACGGGCCATGCGCGCAGCCGGCGTCTCATGCCTGCTGATCGACACCTCGCCCCGACCGCAGCCGCCCGCATTGGCCCTGGCGCAGGCGATGGCCGCACGCTATGTGGCGCTGCCTCAGGCGGATTCGGCGGCGGTGTTTGCGGCAGTGTCTGCTGCTCGTTGACGCCACAGGGCCTCGATCAAATCGGCCACCCGGTCCGGCGCTTCCTCATGGGCCAGATGACCGAGGCCCGCCAGTTCGTGCAACTGGGCCGTCGGCAAACGCCGCGCCCAGTTGCGGGATTGCTGGGGCGGCACCGTGCGATCGGCGCTGCCGGTCACCAACCAGAATGGCAGTTTCAAGCTGGGCAGAACGGCGAGCAACTCATCGAGCCGCCAGCCCGCCATCATGTCGATCGCACCGGCCACATGGCTTTCCTGCATCAGCAGCGACCGGTATTGCGCCACCCCCGCCTCGTCGAGCGTGGAGCCGGTGCCGGCAATCAGTCGCCGCACCGCCGCCGGCTGGCTGGCATGTCGCGCCACCAGGCCCGGCAACCAGGGGCTGTGCCGCAGCAGCCGGGCCATGACCGGAAAAACCAGGCCGGGCAGGCCTTGCAGCGGCTGCAAAGCGCCGTTGACCGCCATCAAGGCGCGCGCCGGGCATGCTTTTGAGCAGAGCGCCCACTGCAGCATCAAGGCCGCACCGGCCGAATGCCCGGCCACCAGCACCGGCTTGAACTTCAGTTCGCGCAACAGGGCCGCCAGCGCCTCGGCCATGCGGGGCAAGGTCGTCCGGCCATCGGTCCAAGTTTGACTGCCGCCATGGCCGGGCAGGTCGGGTATCAGCACCGAAAAATGCTCGCTCAAGCGATCCGCCACCGCCTGCCATGACGCCGCAGACGCGCCCGTGCCATGCAGGAGCAACAACGCTGGCCCCCTGCCTTGTTGCCGCACGCGCCAACGCAGGCCACCGGCAAGGACATCAACACTGCGCTGTGCTTCGGATGGGGCAAGGTCAGCCGGCATGAGTTAGCGTTTTCCCAGGTGTAAATCAAACTAGACACTCATACTATCAATCTATGTTGACACCGTCTGCACTCCAAGCTGCGAACAAACCCCATGCTGTCGTGATCGGCAGCGGCTTTGGTGGCTTGGCCGCTGCGGTGCGGCTGGGCGCACGCGGCTACCGGGTCACGGTGCTGGAGCAACTCGATGAACCCGGCGGCCGGGCCTACGTCTACCGCCAGGACGGTTTTACCTTTGATGCGGGACCGACCGTCATCACCGCACCCTTTTTGTTCGAAGAATTGTGGGCCCTGTGCGGCAAGCGGCTGGCGGACGATGTCACGCTGGTGCCGGTGGCACCGTTCTACCGCCTGCGCTTTGACGACGGCACGGTGTTTGACTACAGCGGTGACGCGGCAACGATGCGGGCCGAGGTGGCCAAACTGGCTCCCGCCGATGCCGCCGGCTATGAAAAATTCCTTGCCGCCAGCGAGGCGATCTACAAGGTCGGCTTCGAGCAGTTGGGCGACAAATCCTTCGAGTCCTGGGCCGATATGGCGCGGGTGCTGCCCGATCTGCTGAAGCTGGAAGGCTATCGCAGCGTCTACGGCCTGGTCAGCAAGCATGTCAAGGACGAAAAGCTGCGCGTCGTGCTGAGCTTTCAGTCGCTGCTGGTGGGCGGCAACCCCTTCACCACGACCAGCGTCTACTGCCTGATTGCGTTTCTGGAACGGCGCTGGGGCGTGCACTTCGCGATGGGCGGCACGGGCAGCCTGGTCAAGGGCTTGGTCGGGCTGATCGAGGGCCAGGGCGGTGAGGTTCGCTGCCAGCAGGGCGTGGCCGAGATCACCGTCAAGGCCGGTGCGGCGACCGGCGTGCGGATGAAAAACGGCCAGCACATCGCCGCCGATGTGGTCGTCTCAAACGCCGATTCCGCCTTCACCTACAAACACCTGCTGGCCGCCGAGCACCGCCACCGCTGGACCGACCGCCGCATCGCCAAGGCGCGCTATTCAATGAGCCTGTTCGTCTGGTACTTTGGCACCCGCCGCCAGTATCCGGATGTGGCCCACCACACGATCTCGCTGGGCCCACGCTACGAAGGCCTGCTGACCGACATCTTCAAGCGCAAGCATCTGGCCGACGACTTCAGCCTCTATCTGCACCGTCCCACCGCCACTGATGCGTCGCTCGCCCCACCCGGCTGTGATGCTTTTTATGTGCTGGCCCCGGTGCCGCATCTGGACAGCGGCGTCGATTGGCAAACCCGCGCCGAACCCTATCGCCGCGCCATCGAAGCGCGGCTGTCGGCCACCCTGCTGCCGGGGTTGGAGCATGAGGTGGTCAGCTCGCTGATGCTGACTCCGCAAGACTTTCAAGACCGGCTCAGCTCGGTCAAGGGTGCCGCTTTCGGCCTGGAGCCGGTGCTGACGCAAAGCGCCTGGTTCCGGCCGCACAACCGCAGCGAGGAGGTGGCCAATCTCTACCTCGTCGGCGCGGGCACCCATCCCGGCGCCGGCCTGCCGGGCGTGCTGTCGTCGGCCAGGGTGCTCGACAGCATCGTGCCGCACGGCGAGTCTTCAAACGCCGCTGTTCAACCCCCACTCAACGGAGCTGCCCGACATGCCGTCCTGCCTCTATAACCAGGATGTCGCGGCCTGCCGCGCCACCTTGAAGGCCAACTCCAAAACCTTCCACGCAGCCTCCCTGCTGCTGCCCGCCCGCGTACGCGCGCCCGCCTCGGTGCTGTATGGGTTTTGCCGATTGGCGGACGACGCGGTGGATGTGAATTTTGAAGGTCAGGGCGGCAAGGATGTGGCCGTGGATCTCCTGCGCCAGCGGCTCGACCGCGTCTACGCCGGACGGCCTGATCCGGTCGCCGAAGACCGGGCGCTGGCTGCCGTCGTTGCAGAGTTCGGCATCCCGCGCCAGATGCCTGATTTTTTGCTCGAAGGCCTGGCCTGGGATGTGGAAGGCCGCCGCTACGAAACCCTGGACGATCTGCTGGCCTATGCCGCCCGCGTGGCCGGTGCCGTGGGCGCGATGATGAGTTTGCTGATGGGGGTGCGCGAGCCGGCTGCGCTGGCACGGGCCTGTGAGCTGGGCGTGGCGATGCAGCTGTCGAACATCGCCCGCGATGTCGGCGAAGACGCGCGGATGGGCCGCCTCTATCTGCCGCGCAGCTGGATGGTCGAGGCCGGGCTTGATCCCGATGCCTGGCTGTGCAATCCGCAGTTCGACGCCAAGCTGGCCACGGTGGTGCAGCGGCTGCTGGCCGAGGCCGAGACGCTGTACGCCCGGGTTGGCGCTGGCGTGGCCGAGCTGCCGCTGGGCTGCCGCCCCGGCATCAATGCGGCGCGCTTCATGTACGCCGAAATTGGCCGCGAACTGCTGCGCCGCGGCGCAGATTCGGTCAGCCAGCGCACCGTCGTGCCAGGCCGCCGCAAGGCCTTGCTGCTGCTGCGCGCGGCGCTGGCCCTGCGCCCGTCCAAGGCCGCGCTGCAGGCCACCTCTTTGAAGGTCAACCAACCGTTGATTGACGCCGCCATCCAGGCCACGCCGCCCCGCCGTGCGGTGGACAACGTGACCTTTGTGATCAACCTGTTCGAGCGGCTGGAACGCCGTGACCAGGCGCCGAAAGGTATCGCGGCATGAGTGTCTTGGCACTGGGCCTGAACCATGCCACCGCGCCGCTCGACCTGCGCGGGCGCTTCGCCATTCC
>JBBQKT010000012.1:0-24472 GCA_038327205.1 Burkholderiales bacterium
CCTAGCCGGCCGATGCTGAATCGTCAGCTGCGAGCGCACTAAAGCAGTTCCGCCCGGCCGCTTTGGCGGCATTCAACGCCGCATCGGCACGTCGCAGCGACTCTTCCGCCGACTCCCCCCAGACCGCCTGCGTGACCCCGGCCGAAAAGGTGTAGCCGCGCACCGGCGCCTCGGCCAGCGGACGCGCGCCACGGGCCCGCACCAGCAGGCGCTCAATGATGGCGCAGGCCTGCGCCATGCCGGCCGCCGGCAAGATCAGCAAGAACTCTTCGCCGCCCAACCGCGCCGCGCCGTCTTCGCGCCGGATGGTGGCCTGCATCTGGCGGGCAAAGTCTTGCAGCACCTGGTCGCCCGCAGCAGGGCCGAGTTCGTCGTTGAACTGCTTGAATTGGTCGAGATCCAGCATCGCCACGCACAGCGGCCAGCAGGGGCTTTGCGTCAAGGCAGCTTGCAACAATTGCAGGCCATGCCGACGGTTGCTCAGGCCGGTGAGCAGGTCGGTGTTGGCGGTGTCCAAGGCCTTGGCATGGGTCTGGCGCAACGCACGGCCCTCTTGGCGCAGTGCGGTGATGTCACTGCCCAGGTACATCACCCAGCCAGCCACCTGCGCCGTTTCGGTGACCCAGAGCCAGCGGCCATCACACAGATCGGCCTCAAAGGTGCGGTGAGCGAGCTTGCCACGGCGCGCGCGGGTCCCGGCCAGCCAGCCTTCGATGTCTTGCGTCTCGATCAGCACGCCCTCGCGGCGCGCGTGGTTGCGGCGCATCAGGTCGGCCCAGCTGATGCGCTCATCGCTGATCACGCAGTAACCCTGGCAAAACGCGGGATTGGCGTAGCGCAGCAGGTCTTGGTCGTCAAACAGCGCCACCAACAGCGGGCTGGCCTCGTGCAGCGCGAGCAGACGCCGCGCCAGCGCGTCACCTTGGCCGTCGTCTTGGTCTTCCGGAACGTCGGACATCAGCACCCCTCCGTGATGACGTGATTTTGCGGCATTCGCTGACATGCTGAACAGCCTCGGCGACTTACTATGCGGCCAACAATCTAGCCGAGGAGTGAGCGATGAAATGGGACGGCCAACGCGAAAGCGACAACGTGGAAGACCGCCGGGATGATGGCGGCGGCGGTGGTGGTGGCGGCATGCGCTTTGGCGGCGGACGTGGCGTGGGCCTGGGCGGCATCGTCATCGCGCTGCTGGCTTCGTGGGCGTTCGGCATCAATCCGATGACGGTGCTCGGCCTGCTCGGCGGCGGCGGTGCGCCCGAGGCGGCGCAGACCCAACAACGGCCTGCCGGCCCCAAGGCGCAGGACCCGGCCAGTCGTTTTGTACGCACCGTACTGGCCGATACCGAGGATGTCTGGGGCGCCTACTTCGCCCGCAACCAGCAGCAATATGCCGCGCCCACCTTGGTGTTGTTTCGCGGCCAGACCCGCACCGGCTGCGGCACCGGCGAGGCTGCGATGGGGCCGTTCTATTGCCCCGCAGACCAGAAGGTCTACATCGACCTGGCTTTCAACGACACCCTGCGTGAACGGCTTGGCGCACCGGGCGACTTCGCCCAGGCGTACGTGATCGCCCACGAGGTCGGCCACCATCTGCAAAACCTGATGGGCACCACGGCCAAGATGGACAAAGCCCGGCAGCGCGTCTCGGAACGCGACTACAACGCTCTCAGCGTGCGGCTGGAGTTGCAAGCCGACTGCTATGCCGGCGTGTGGGCCCATGACTCGCAGCAAAGCAAGGGCTGGCTGGAAGCCGGTGACATTGAAGAAGCGCTGAACGCCGCCGCCCAGATCGGCGACGACACCTTGCAGCGCAAATCACAAGGCACGGTGGTCCCTGAAAGCTTCACCCACGGCAGCAGCGCGCAACGGGTGCGCTGGTTCAAGCGCGGGCTGGAGGGCGGTGACTTGAAGGGCTGCGATACGTTTGGCGGCGGGGGGATTTAATCCGCCGGCACCACTTGCAGCGGGCCGATGTAACCGGGAACCAAGTAATAACGTGCGAAATTACTTGTCGGAATTCTTTACGAACCCCCGATTCGGGGGCATCCAGCGGCGGGAATGACTGACAATTTCCCTTACGATCCAACACGTTAACAGTCGCGCCTGCAAATGGCTTGATTTGTGCTTGTTCTGGCTCCAACCAGAGTCAGGCACCGGCATTTCGCCTGACCGCTCGGCGCAAACAGCGCTTGGTACTGAAGCAGAGGCATTCCCGTGAACCCATCCGAAAATCCAAACTCCATGCCGTCCGCGCTGCCCGATGCCAACGTCGATACGCCTGTAGCAGCCTTGCCCGGCCGCCGTCGGCTGCTGCGCGCCGGATTGATGGGTGCGCCGGCACTGTTGGCACTGAAGTCGTCACCGGTCCTCGCCACCAACTGCAAACTGCCTTCAGGCTTCTCGGCATCTGGCAACCTCAGCCGCAGTGGCAGTAAGAACTGCGCTGCCCCTGCCCCACTACCCAGTGCCTGGAGCAGCAAGGTCGTTTCCGGCAGCTATTCGGGCACCTCAATCACACCAAGCACGACCTTCGCAAGTGCGGGCTTCAACATCAACGTCAGTTATTTCGCGGCGACCGACACGTTCAGTACCGTGCTGGCGAAAGGAAACTCCAGTACAACCGCGCTGACCGCATCGGTTTTCTTGGCCTCCATCACTGCTGGCGGCGGGAATTTCCCCAATTCCACCGAGGTCAAAAAGATGTGGAATAACGGCGTGCTCGGTGGAAGTTACGCCGCTGGAACGGGTGTGGTGTGGGACAAACCGAAAGTAAGGGCCTACCTGCTCTACCTGACCGGCCAAGCAGTCTGAGGCCATGATCGCTGCTGGTCCGGCACTGGCCAGCGCTTTGTGGCACGGCGCCGGGGATTGCTGGCTCAGTTACGACACCGAGACGGGTGAAACTTGCTTGCTCTCGGGTCTGGCGCACTTTGTGGTCGAGCAGATCGAAGCGATGTCGGCATCGCTATCAATAGACTTCTTGATTGATCGCGTGCATGCCGAAGAACCCGAGTTCACGCGCCTTGAATGCACCGATGCCGTCATGCAAGCCGTTCGGGCGCTGCAGGGCGCACGGCTGCTCAGCTTGACGAGCGATAGGATGGTCGCGGTTTGACAAAGACGGCGGCACCCGCCGAGTTGCGACTGATTTGATGCCCGTGACGACGACTGCACTGCACCCCTCAAACATCCCTCGCCCACTGGCCTCTCTCAGTCGGCTGGGTGAACTCTCGTCTGAGGCAATCCGCGTCGCTTTGGCGGGCCCGGGCCTGCGTCTTGCCACCGGGGCCTACCGCTGCCGCATACAGTCGGATGTCCCGGCCATTGCCGACGAACTCGCGCAGCTCTACCAGTACCACCGCCTTGTCGCCGCTGAGGACTTCATCGACTTCCACGTCAAGGTGCGCCGCAGCGGCGGCCTTCGGCGCTGGATCCGGCCGCAGGCGCTGTTCTCGGTCGACGAAGTCGAACCTTTCACGCCGCTGCCATTGGCGCAAGCCCTGCCCATGATCGAGTGGGGGCTGAACTGGTGTGTCACCGCCTACACCCACGATGTCTTGATTCTGCATGCCGCCGCCGTGGCAAAGAACGGGCGCGCGGTGATCTTGCCGGCACCACCGGGATCGGGCAAAAGCACGCTGTGTGCGGCCCTGGTCAACCGGGGCTGGCGCTTGCTGTCGGACGAACTGACCATCCTGCGTCTGGACACGGGTTCCATCCAGGCGCTGGCGCGGCCGGTGAACCTGAAGAATGCCTCGATCGACATCATCCGGCGCTATGCCCCCGATGCCTACTTGACCCCGCCCGTTCACGACACGACCAAGGGCACAGTGGCGCTGATGGCGCCATCGGCCGCCAGCGTCTACGCGGTTGACGAGCCAGCCATGCCGGCCTGGATGGTGCTGCCACGCTACGAGGCCGGCGCAAGCACCCAGCTCACACCGATGCCACCCGGCGAAGCCTTTTTGCAGATCGCCGACAACGCGATGAATTACCACATCCTCGGTGCGACGGGGTTTCGGGCCGTCGGCGCCCTGGTCGACCGTTGCGCCCATTACAGCTTTGTCTACAGCCAATTGGATGAGGCCATCGCCACCTTCGATGCGCTCGCGGCAGCGACCTGACCATGAGCTTGCTGACCAACATCCTGCTGAATCCGCAAGATATCCGGGCGCTCGACGAAGCGGGCTGGGACTTGCTGGTGCGGCAAGCCCGCCATGCCAATTTGCTCGGGCGGCTGTATCGGCTGCTGCAAGACGGGCAATTGCTGGACGATGCCTTGCCGCGCGCACGCAGCCATTTGCTGTCCGCTGCTGTGATGGCGGACCGCCAGCACCAGTCCGTCCGGCACGAAACACGGCTGCTGCGCGACACGCTGGCTGACATTGGCCTGCCGCTGATCTTGCTCAAGGGCGCTGCCTATGTGATGGCGGGCTTGCCTTCCGCCAGCGGGCGGGTGTTTGCCGACCTGGACATCCTGGTGCCCAAGGCCAGGCTCAGCGAGGTTGAATCAGCGCTGATGCAATGCGGCTGGACCAGCGCCACGCTGGATGCCTACGACCAGCGCTACTACCGCCAATGGATGCACGAGCTGCCTGCGATGCAGCATATGCACCGGGGTACGGCGCTCGATGTGCACCACACCATCCTGCCGCCCACCTCGCGCCTTCATCCCGACGCGGCCGCCCTGATCGCCGACAGCGTGGAAGTGCCCGGCTGGCCCGGCGTTCGCACGCTTGCGCCCAGCGACATGGTGCTGCACAGCGCAGCCCACCTGTTCCACGAGGGCGAGGCGGACAACCTGCTGCGCGACCTCAGCGATTTGGACCTGCTGATGCGACATTTCGCGACGACCGAGCCTGATTTTTGGTCCCGGCTGGTCGCCCGCGCCGCTCAGATGGGTTTGAGCCTGCCGCTGAGGCTGGCGCTGCGTTACGCCAGCCAAATCCTGCGCACGCCAGTGCCCGAGGCCACGCTTCAGGCGGTCGGTGCCGACCGCGACCAAGCGCTGCTGGACGGCATCTACGCCCGCGCTTTGCAGCCGCAGCACGCTAGCACCGCCGACTGGGCCTCGCCCGCCTGCCGACGCCTGCTTTATGTGCGCGCCCACTGGCTGCGCATGCCACCGCATTTGCTGGCACTGCACCTGGCGCGCAAGGCGTTTTGGCCCGCACCGCCGGCGCCAACGGTGGCGACCGACGCCCGCTGACGTAAGCTCGACACCGATGAACAAACCCAAACCCTTCGCCATGATCCGCGAGTTCCACCTCGCCGATTGGTTCACCCTGGGCAATGCCTTTGCCGGCGTCGGCGCGCTGTTCTCGGTGATGACCTATTTGCAGACCGGCGCGGTCCAGCACCTGCTCTATGCCTGCGCGCTGATCCCGCTGGCCCTGGTGTTCGATGTGCTTGATGGCCGCATCGCGCGTTGGCGGCGGCAAAGCTCGGCGATGGGGCGCGAGCTGGATTCGCTGGCCGATGTGATCTCTTTCGGCGTGGCACCGGCGGTGATCGCCTACGGCTGCGGCATGCAAGGCTTGTTTGACCGGATCATTCTGGTGTACTTCGTCGCCTGCGGCGTGTCGCGGCTGGCGCGCTACAACGTCACCGCCGAAAAGCTCAGCGAAGGCGGCGACAAGGTCAAGTATTTCGAGGGCACGCCGATCCCGACCTCCCTGGTGCTGGTCGTGGTGCTGGCCGTCGCCGCCTGGCAGGGCGCCATCGGCAGTGATTTATGGGGCGGCGTGATCGAACTGGGCGGCTTCAGGCTGCACCCGCTGGTGCTGTTGTTCGCGGCCTCGGGCTCGCTAATGGTGAGCCGGATCCGGATTCCAAAATTCTGAAAGCCTGACGGGGCCTCAGCGCCCCCCGACGATGCGGTTGCTGCGCACCGCTGACCGCCTCAAGTCCAGCGGGTGTGCGCCTTCAAAGAGTGCGGATTGCGCTTTGCTGAGGCTGGCGTTGGTGCCCGTTCGGATCGGGCAGACACCGCTGATGCGGTAACTCATCGCCCCGGCCAACATCGCCTCGGCGCTGTCACCGAGCGCATGGGTAAAGTCGTCGTCCACCGCACAGCCGGGCAACTTGCGGCCGCCGCTCAGCGCCGTGGCGACCGGCTCGAAACCGTCCGAATAGTCGCCGAAGCCCTTCGCATTGGTGCCGACGAACTCGATCGGGAAATAGGAGATGCCGCAGTTGTCGCGGGCGGTGAAACCGTAAGGCTTGCCACAGGTCTTGCCGCCGATCTGGATCACCTCCACCCCCACGCCGCGCAGGCCGTTGATGACCGACTCGCTGGCCGAGCAGGTGCCTGCTTGCGTCAGCACGAACACCCGGCCGAGGTTCAGGCTGGGCAGCGGCAGGGTGCTGCTGCAGGTGTTGCCGAGCAGCAGGCAGGAGGTGTTGTAGAAGGGCGTGCTGGTGGTCTCGGACAAGCGCTTGCTGTTGTAGCTCAGCCGCTCGAACACCTGGCCGCCCACCTTGGCCGGGCCGGCGATCATGGTGGCCAGCTCGCTGGCGATGAACAGATAGCCGCCGCCGTTGTAGCGCAGGTCCAGCACCAGGTCGGTCACGGCCTGGCCCTTGAGGGCGTTGAAGGCCTCGATCAGCTTGCCCTCGGCGGGCAGGTTGTGGTCATTGAAAACGATGTAGCCGACGCGGGCGCCATCGGCGGCAGTCAGAACGGTGTGCAGCGGCACCGGGTTTTTCGTGATGCTGGCGCTGGTGAGCGTCTGACTGAGCACACCGGTGCCCGGGCGGTTGAACGTGAACGCATGCGGCGCGTTCAGCGCGGTGGGAAAGAGCGCCTCGTTCAAACGGTCCACGCCATCGGCATCCGCCACATCGGCGCTGACGCCATCGACAAACTGCAATTCGTCGCCGCGCTGCAAGCCCGCCACCGCTGCCGGGCTACCGGGCTCGACCGAGGCCACGCGGATGCGGCGGGGCGGCTTGCGGGCCCCCAAGCTCCATTCAATGCCGTAACCGCCCTCCACACCCGACTCCGACTGCGCCTTCCACTCGGCCGTGGGCAGGGTGAAGCTGAACTGGTCGCGGCGCGCGCCACTGTCGGTCAGCCGGGTCGATTTGAGGTCCTCGAAATAGTTGTCGAGCGCCCTGGCCACATCGCTGCCCGTGTAAGCGGCGGCGCTCGCATTGATCTCGGGCACCTCGTCGGGCCACAAATAGGCCTCGTCAAAGTAGCTGCGCAGCCATTGCTTTTCGACCGTCAAGGAGCCGGTCTTTGCGCTGTTGGGGGCATTGACGTTGTCGGGCGAGCAGCGCTGGGCAAAGTTGCTCGACGCCAGCAGCGCCGGACCGGATGTGGGGGCGGCGCTGATGGGCGGTGCAGCCGGGCTGCTGCTTTCGCTGCCACCGCCGCCGCAGGCGGTGAAGAGCAGCGGCAACAGACCGAGCGAAATGCCCAGCGACCTACCCAGTGACAGGCCGCACCAAAACGAGCTTGAAGCGGCGCCGGGTCGGGGCGCTGCGGTGATGGTGGTGGAGGTGACGGCTTTCATGAAGCTCCCTGAAACGCGGGCGATCTGAGTCGCCTCGCGAATAGTTAAGTGCGCGCCTTCTCAGCAGCCATCGCTTGCGGCTGAATTCGCAGCGCGGACGATACCCCGGCGATCAGCAGCCCGATGCCCAGCACGGTCATCCAGGGTGGCAGTTGTGCGCTGATCGCAAACGCGTAGGCCAAGGCGGCGAGCGTCTCGAACACGATCAACTGCCCTGCCAGCGCGGTCGGCAGTCGCTGGCTGGCCTCGTTCCAGCAGAGGGTGCCCAGCCACGACGCGAACAGGCCGATGGTCGCCATCATTGCGATGAACACCGGCGGGCGCGGGCCCCAGGGCAGATCAAATCCGGCCGGCAGGATCAGGTCTTTTGTCAAAGCCAGGGCGGCCAGCGCAAGCAGCGCCATCGGCAGGGTCACGAGGCCCTGGGCCGTGGCCCACACGCGTGGGCTGCGATCTTGATTTGCACGCAGCCAATCCGCGTTGCGGATCGGATACCAGGTCCAGCAGGCCAGCGCGACAAGGGCCAGCCCGGCCCCTTCGGCATAGCGGCGCAGATCAACGGCGGCCCCCAACGCCGCCAGCTCCGCCTGGTTGACACAGGCAATGCCCGCCGCAATCAGACCCAGGGCGGGCAGCAGTTTGAGCCAGGGCAGCCGGCCGTCACGGCGCTGGTTGCGCCGGTTCGCGGTGATCGCAATCACCACCGGCAGGGTGCCGATGATGACCGTCGGCAGCGGCCCGCCGGCGCGCTGGATGGCCGCCGCCAGGCAGAAGTAATAGAGAAAATTGCCGATGGCGCTGAGTTGGGTGGCCGCCCACCAATCGGCCCGCGTCAGGCTGCGCAGCGCACGCCGGTCAATCAGGGCCAGCGGCAGGGCGATCAGCCCGAACGCCAGATACCGGCCCACCACCAGCAGCGCGGGTGGGTAGTCGGCCAGGAGCAAGGGCGCGACGAAGACCAAGCCCCACATCAAACCCGCAGCCAACGCAAACAACAGTCCAGTTCCCATGGCGCGGAGTGTGCACGAGGGGGAAGTATCCAAAGATTCACCTCTTTCTTCAGCTTTCGCCGCTGCCAGGGTCGGCTGACACTCTGTGGGTGACATGGGTTTTGCGACCGCATGGGCACGCCCTCAATTCACCCCACAGGAGTCCTCATGAAGTTTTCACCCATCGCCACCTGCGCCGCCTTGTTGTTGGGCGCGTTTGTTTCCACCGCCGCCCTGGCCGCTGACCCACAAGCCACCATTGCCGACCTCGACGCCCGACTGGCCAAGATCGGCGCGCCCAAGATCGATGGCACCGACAAAGCCGGTGACAAGGCCGTGCCGGCGCTGTACTTTGGCGAACGCAAGATCAACAACAACTACGACGTGGTCGACGCGGTGCGCAAGGCCCACAGTGCCACCGCCACCGTCTTCGTCAAGGACGGCGACGAGTTCGTGCGCGTCAGCACCAATGTGTTGACGCCCGAAGGCAAGCGCGGCGTAGGTACGCAGCTGGCCCGCAACAAGGCCTATGAGGCCGTCAGCAAGGGCCAACAGTTCTGCGGCGCGATCGACGTGCTGGGCACCGCCTTTGACGCCTGCTACAACCCGATCAAGGATGCAGGCGGCAAGGTCGTCGGTGCGACTTACATCGGCCACAAGAAGTAAATCAACCAACCGGGCTTCGCCGTGAAAAAACTCCTCCACGTGGCCGCAGCAGCGTTTGACCGCTTGCGGGTGAGCCAACAGTTGTTCAGTGCCTTTGCCATCCTGCTGCTGCTGACCCTGGTGCTGGGTGGCGTGGCCCAACACAGCCTGTCGCGGGTTGATGGGCAAGCCAACGAGTTGGCCGATAAATGGCTGCTCGGCGTGGGCCATCTGTCCGATCTGCGCGCCGCTGTCGGCGAGTCGCGCGAGTTCGAGGTCAAGCATGGCAAGACCGAGGACCGCAGCTATCACGGCGAATACGAAGAAAAAATGACCGAGGCCGGCAAGCACGCTGCTGCCGCCTTGACTGACTACCGCAAGGTGGCCGGTGAAGGCGAGCAAGAGCTGCTTGGCAAGCTGGTCAAAAGCTGGGAGGCTTACGGCCAGAGCCAGCAAAAAGTCATCGCCCTGGGGCGTGACAAAAAGCAGCAGGACGCTGCCGACATCAGTGACGGCGCGGCCAGCATGGCCTTCGACGAAACCGTCGTGGCGCTTACCGCGCTGACCGGCCACCAATTCGAGGGTGGCAAGACTGCGGCCGAACACGCCAGCATGATCTACCGCCAGGCCCGGCTGCTGATGGCAGGCTTGTTGGCTGCCAGCCTGCTGGTGGGCATTGGCATGGCGATCTTGGTTTCACGCCGCTTGCTGGCCCAACTGGGGGGTGAGCCGGCCGAGGCAGCCCAGGTGGCGCGCGCCGTGGCCGAGGGTGACCTGACCACGCCCATCCAGCTCAAGGTGGGCGACGCCAACAGCCTGATGGCCCAGCTCGACACCATGCAGCAGAGCCTCGCAGGCACCGTCTCCGCCGTGCGCCAAGGCTCGGAGAACGTGGCCACCGCGAGCGCCGAAATCGCCCAGGGCAACCAGGATTTATCGAACCGCACCGAACAGCAAGCCAGTGCGCTGGAGCAAACCGCCGCCACCATGGACGAGTTGGGCAGCACCGTGCGCAACAACGCGGACAACGCCCGCCAGGCCAATCAATTGGCGTTGGGGGCGTCCGCCGTGGCGCAGCGCGGCGGTGCAGCGGTGGGCCAGGTCGTGCTGACAATGAAGGGCATCAACGAGAGCAGCAGCAAGATCGCCGACATCATTTCGGTGATCGACAGCATTGCCTTCCAGACCAACATCCTGGCGCTGAACGCAGCCGTTGAAGCGGCGCGCGCCGGTGAGCAAGGCCGGGGCTTTGCGGTGGTGGCGTCCGAAGTGCGCAGCCTGGCGCAGCGCAGCGCGCAGGCCGCCAAAGAGATCAAAACCTTGATCGGCGTCAGCGTCGAGCGGGTGGCCCAGGGTTCGGCGCAGGTGGCCAGCGCCGGGCAGACGATGGAAGAGATCGTGACCGCAATCAAGCGAGTGACCGACATCGTGGCCGAGATCAGTTCAGCCAGCGCCGAGCAAAGCTCGGGCGTGGCGCAAGTCGGCCAGGCGGTCTCGCAGATGGATCAAGCAACTCAGCAAAACGCCGCCCTGGTCGAGGAAAGTGCGGCCGCCGCCGAAAGCCTGCGCCAACAGGCACAACAGCTGGTGCAATCGGTGGCGGTGTTCAAGCTGGTTTAGAAAGCCACCGGTTTCAGTTCGCCGACGGCGTTGCTGCCCGCACCAGCTCAGCGCCGGTGATGCCCGGCTGCGGATGGGCAGCGATGCCAATTCGCACAGTGGCGTGGACCTGCTCGTCACCAACGCCATACTGCCCGTCGAGCGCCCGTTGCAGGCGTCGCTGCACGCCGACCACATGGCTGCGCCCAATCCCCAGCAGCACCACGCCAAACGCCTGCACGCCGACCTGGAAGATCAGGTCCGTGGCCCGCAGGCGTCCGCGCAGCCGCTCGCTCATGGCCTGGAACAGCGCCGGCGGCACGCTGTTTTCAATTTGCAGCACCATCACGGCGAGTTGGGTGCTGTTGCGCCGACAGGCGGACAACTGCCGGTCGACCAACGAAACCAGCCCTTGCAGATCGGCCAGCACCGGCAAGGGCGCGGCGGGCACCTGGCGCAGCAGAGCCGAACTGTCAGTGCCGATCACGCCGCACATCGTTGGAACACAAAAATCTTGCGCCATCACGGCCTCCTGGCTTGATGTCTTGTATGAATGGGGTGAGGGCACGAGCCGGTCTCAGCCCGCTCTGCAGGCCTCCCTGGCTGAGACCGGCCTTGTGCCCTCATTGACTAAAACGCAAGACCGGCACCAAACCCGACATGGCCCTCGCACAAACAAGGTACGCAGCGCCGAACTGATCGGATGCCTCGGCTAGAGTGCGCTCACATGTCCGACATCACCCACCTGCTCAATGCTGCCCGCCAGGGCGACCGTGCAGCCGCCGACCAAGTGGTGGCGCAGCTCTACACCGATCTGCAGCGGCTGGCGCAGCGTCGGCTGTCACAGTCCGGCGACATCAGCCTCAACGCGACGGCCCTGGTGCATGAGTCCTACTTGCGGCTGCAGGCGGCGGACGGGCTGGACTTCCCCGACCGGCGGCATTTCCTGGCCTATGCCGCGCGGGCGATGCACAGCATCGTGATCGACCAGGTGCGCGCGCGCCAGGCGCAGCGGCGCGGAGGCGGGCTGATGGAGGTCACCTTCAACACCGCCATTGCCGACCTGGCACCGCAGGCCGATGACGATGTGCTGCGCGTGCACGAGGCACTGGCGGCGCTGGCGACGGTCGATGCGCGGCTGGCCGAGGTGGTGGAGATGCGCTATTTCGGCGGCCTGCTGGAAAGCGAGATCGCCGCAGTGCTGGGCGTGACCGAGCGCACCGTTCAGCGCGACTGGCAAAAGGCCCGGCTGTTCCTGTCGATGGCCTTGAAGCCATGAGCCCGGACATCGCCCGTTGGGCGCAATTGAGCCCGCTGCTTGACGACTTGCTCGATCTGGATGGCCCGGCGCGCACGCTCCGGCTGCAGGCGCTGCGCCAGGAAGACGCTGGCCTGGCCGATGAACTCGCCGCCCTGCTGCGCCGCGATGAGGCGCTCAGCCTGCAAGGCGATTTTCTGGCCAGCCCGGTACAGATCTCGCGTCTCGGCGCTGCGGCCGGGCAGACACTGGGCGCTTACACGCTGGTGCGTCCGATCGGCCAGGGCGGCATGGGCAGTGTCTGGCTGGCACGCCGCACCGACGGGCGCTTCGAGGGGCAGGTGGCGATCAAGTTCCTGCACGCCGGGCTGCTGGGCAAGAGCGGCGCCAGCCGCTTCGCCCGCGAAGGCCAGATCCTCGCCCGTCTGGCCCACCCCCACATCGCCCGGCTGATCGACGCCGGGGTGGCCAGCGATAGCGACACGCCGTATCTGGTGCTGGACTATGTCGACGGCCTGCCCATCACCGACTATTGCGCCCAGCACCAGCTCGATGTGCCCGCCCGGCTGCGGCTGATGCTGGACGTGCTGGGCGCGGTGGACCACGCCCACAACCGGCTGATCCTGCACCGCGACCTCAAACCTTCCAACATCCTGGTCAGCGCCACCGGCGAGGTCAAGCTGCTCGATTTCGGCATCGCCAAGCTGCTGGTCGATGCCTCGGCGACCACCCATACCGTCGCCGACCAACCCACCCTGGTGGAGTTGACGCAGCAGGTCGGCAACGCCTACACGCTCAACTACGCCGCGCCCGAGCAGTTGCAGGGCGGTGAGGTCAGCACCGCCACCGATGTCTATGCCTTGGGCGTGCTGCTGTACCTGCTGCTGAGCGGCCAGCACCCGACGGCAGGCGCGGCCGAAATCACGCCGCTGGAGCGCCTGCGCACAATGCTGGAGACCGAGCCCAAGCGCCTGTCCGACCAGGTGCGCGCCAGCGATCCGCGGCGGGCGCGCGAGCTGCGCGGTGACATCGACACCATCGTCGCCCGCGCGCTCAAAAGATCCCCGGCCGAGCGCTATGCCAATGCCGCCGCGCTGGCCGAGGACGTGCGCCGCTGGCTGGCCCATGAGCCGATCAAGGCGCGGCCGGACAGCACCCGCTACCGCCTGGCCAAATTCATGCGCCGCCACCGGCTGGGCGTGGCCGCCGGCGGTGTGGCGGCGCTGGCGCTGAGCACCAGCATCGGCGTGGTGATCCGGGAGGCCCGCGCCACCGAGCGCCAGCGCGTACAGGCCGAGGGCCTGATCGAATTCATGCTCGGCGACCTGCGCAAAAAGCTGGAGCCAGTGGGGCGGCTCGACGTGATGGATTCGGTCGGCGAGAAGGCGCTGGCCTTCTACGCCCAGCAAGACGCCGGAGCGCTAGATGCCGACTCGCTGGGCCGCCGCGCACGGGCGCTGCACCTGATGGGCGAGGTGGCCGAAAAGCGCGGCAAGCTGGAGGAGGCCGACCGCATGTTCCGCGAGGCGGCCAAGAGCACGGCCGAACTGCTGGCCCGCGCGCCGAAGGACGGGCAACGGGTGTTCGACCATTCGCAAAGCGCCTACTGGGTCGGCTATGTGGCCCGTTCACGCGGCCAGTTGCAAGAAGCGCAAACGCAGTTCGAGCACTACCTGCACCTCGCCCAGCAACTCACCCAGCTGGCGCCCGACAACATCGACTGGCGCGCCGAGGAGGCCTTTGCGCAGCAGAACATCGGCGTGCTGCAGCTCGAATCAGGCCACGCCGAGGCCGCATTGCTGGCTTTTCAGGCCACCGATGCGGTCTGGCAGCAGTTGGTGGGCCAGCGCGCCGAGCTCCAGTTCGAGCGGGCCAACGCGCTGGGCTGGATGGCCTGGGCCGAGGTCAACCTCGGCCATTACGCCGCCGCGATGGCCGCCGAACGCGCCAAGATTGCAGCGCTCGCCATGGCGCCGGACGCCGCCACCAGCCGCAACTTGCAGTTTCTGAAAGCCGTCGCCGATCACCAGATCGGCCTGATGCATTTCTTTCTGGGCGAACCAGAAGCGGCGCGGCTGTCGGCACAGCAGGCCATCACTCAGCTCGAAGCCTTGGTGGCGCTCGACAAGACCAACAAGGATCATGTCTACGAACTGAACAACAGCCGGCTCGGCCTGCTGGAAATGCAGGCTGCGGGGGCGGCAGACCCGGCACTGCTGCGCAAGGTGGCGGTCGATGTGCAGTGGCTGCTGGACGCCAAAGAAAAGAAACTCGACTGGCTGTGCAAGCTGCGCGGCCGCCTGGTCATGCTGCAAGGCGGGCGGGCCGCGCTGCAAACCTATGCACAGGACATGCAAGCCCTGACCCTTGCCGGCAAGACCCTCACTGCCGAGCAACAGCGCATCGTCGCCCGCGCAGAGCTGGCGCTTGGCGATCTGCTGGCCGCCGAGCCGCAAAGCAAGAATGTCGCGCAGGCGGCCTGGCAGGCTGCCGCGCAGCGACTCAAACCGGCTGCGAGCGGCAGCGATTTCCCGAGCATGACCGTGCTGGCGCTGACGCAATGGCGACTCGGTGCCACTCAAGAATCTCGTGCGCTGGCCGAAAAAATTCGTGGTTCGGCCTACCGTCATCCTGATGCAGCCGAAATACTGCGCCTGACCCGCACACCCTCAGGAGAACCATCCCAATGACCACACCCGCCGACAAACCCGTCTACTGCTTTACCGTCACCGCCAGTGACATCACCGACCCGCCCACCGCCTACTGCAACCCCGAGCAGGTCACGGTCGGCACCAGCAACGCCTTGATCGAATTTGACCTGATCACGCCCGGCTACAGCTTCGACCCGGACACGCCGATCACCTTCGCCGAACCGGCCGCCGACTTCCCCGACCTCTGGGTCATCAGCGCCACGCAAGTCACGATGCGCGACCGCTGCACGGTACCCGGTGACTACACGTTCACGATCCATGTCGTCGAAGACGAAACGGGCAAGCGCTTCAAGGTTGATCCGTCGATCATCAACACCACGCACTGATTGTTTGGGCGATAGGTGAACGGACGCCGCTTTCAGCGGCAGAACCGCACCCCGATTGAAGGGGGTAACGCGCCTTTGATCGTCATTCTTGAAGGAGATACTGGGTATTGTGGGCGGCTGCTGGAGCCGCTTCGGCAACAACATCAAAAAGTGGCACCGTCATCATGAAGTCGTGGATTATTTTGAGTCTGGCTGCGCTGGTCGGCAGCGCGCAGGCCAGCGTCATTTACAGCAACGGCCCGGTCGTTGGAGGCAATGGCCTGTCGGTCTTGCAAACACCCGCCAGCACGCTGGGCTTTGGCGCGCAGACCAAGTCGAGCAACGCGGTGGCCGATGACTTCACGGTGGCCAGCGGCTACTGGAACCTGAGCAGCCTCGACTTCTTCGTTTACCAGAACAACGCCCGGAGCTTCACCGCACTGACGGTGGCCTGGCGCATCATGGAAGGCGACGCCAACACCGGCGAACTGATCGCCTCGGGCATCACCGCACTGACCGATGCGGGCCTGGTCGGCTACCGCGTGACCCCGACCGACACCGGCAACACCACCAAACAGATCTACCGCGCCAATGCCGACATCGATGATCTGGTGCTGGACGCAGGCCACTACTGGCTGCGCTGGAGCTTCACCGGTTCACTGAACTCGGGCCCCTGGCAAGCACCCACCTCCGACGGCCGCAGCGGCAACGCACTGCAGTCTGCGGCCGGCAGCAGCTTCAACACCCTGATCGACGCCGGCAGCCAGCGGACGGTGGAACTGCCTTTCGCGCTCAATGGCACGGTGCCGGAGCCGTCGATGCTGCTGCTGGTCGGTATGGCCGGCGTGGGGGCTGCTGTAGCACGCCGCCGCACGCGGGCCTGATCTTCCGCAGGGCAGCGCAGGCCGCTCAGAGCAGATTCATCCGCCGCGCTGCTTCGCTCAACTCCGCGCGGAAATCCGGGTGCGCAATCGCGATCATTTCGGCCGCCCGCTGATGGGCAGATTTGCCACGCAGCTGGGCCACGCCGAACTCGGTGACGACGTAGTTGATGTCGTTCTTGCTGGTCGTCACGTGGGTGCCCGGCGTCAGCGTCGGCACGATGCGCGAGATGCTGTCCGCCTTGGCGGTGGACGGCACGACGATGAAGGCCTTGCCGCCTTTCGAGCGGTTTGCCGCGCGGACGAAATCAACCTGCCCGCCGGTGCCTGAGTAGGGCAGATGGGCCAGGCTCTCGGAGCCGCATTGGCCCAGCAGATCGATCTGCAAGGTTGCGTTGATCGCGATCAGGTTGTCGTTCTGGCCGGCCAGGTACGGGTCGTTGGTGAAGTTGACCGGGTGCATTTCCAGGCCCGGATTGCGGTCCATATAGCGGTACAGCTTGGCCGAGCCGAGGGCAAAGGTGGCGACGGTCTTGCCGGTCAGGTAATTCTTGCGCCGGTTCGTCACCACCCCCGCCTCGATCAGGCTCAGGATGCCGTCGCCCAGCATTTCGGTGTGGATGCCGAGGTCGCGCTTGTGCGTCAGCTGCATCACCACCGCGTCCGGAATGCCGCCGTAGCCGATCTGCAGGGTGGAGCCGTCGTCGATCATGTCGGCCACATATTTGCCGATGGCACGCTGCACCGGGCCAACGGTCGGCAGTCCGACCTCGGTCAAAGCATCGGCGCTCTCCACCAACGCGGTGACTTGCGAGATATGAATCTGGTTGGCACCGAAGGCGAAGGGCACATTCGGGTTCACCTCCAGCACCACCGCACGCGCCTTTGCGACCGCCGCCATCGTGTAATCGGCGCCCAGGCTGAGCGAGAAATAGCCGTGCTCATCCATCGGCGAGGCCATCGACAACACCACGTCCGCTGCGATCAGGCCGCGCTCAATCAGGGCCGGCATTTCGGAGAAATAGCTGGGGATGAAATCGACCACGCCGGTCTGCCCACCGGGCCGCGAGGCGGCGCCGTAGAAGAAGGCCACATGGCGCACATGCTCGGCCGTCTCAGGGTCGAAATAGCCGAACTTGCGCACCGCCAGAATCTGCGCCACCCGCACGCCCTTGAAGCTGCGGCGCTGCTCGGACAGCGCCGTCAACAGCGCGGGTGGCTCGCCCACCCCCGTCGGCACGATGATGAAATCACCATCGTGGATCAGGCTCGTGACCGCATCGGCGGCGTTGGCGATGAACTTGCTGCGGTACTGGTCTTGGACGGACATGGGCGGCGCTCGCTGGGCTTCTGTGAATCTGCGCAGTGTGCGCCGACTGGCTGACGCGTTCTTGACCCTGAACAAAGCCGGGTGTTCTCGTCGCAACACAATCGGTCCATGCGTCGAATCACCGTCATTGTTTTGCTGCTGTCGGCCCTGAGCGGCTGTGTCGGCATGGGATCACCCAGCCAAGGCTTGGCCGTTGGCGTCAGCCAGCAGGCGGATGTGCTGGCAAGATTTGGCCCACCGGTGCGCCGCTGGCCCAATGCGGATGGTGGCCAGACCCTGGAATATTCGTCACAGCCGTTCGGCCAGAACTGCTGGATGGTGACCCTGGCCGCCGATGGCCGACTGCTGCGTCTGGAAGACACCCTGCTGCCCGCCAGCCGTTTCAGCATCGCGGCGGGCATGACGCCCGAGCAGGTCAGCCGCCGGCTGGGCCGTGAGCGCAGCCGGGTGTTCTACCGCTTCAGCGGCGAGGATGTGTGGGACTGGAACGTGGCGCCGGACGCGATGGGCGAAAACCTCTTGCGCTTCAACGTCCATTTCAAGGACGGGGTCGTGCTGCGCACCAGCCAGAGCCTGGAGTTCCCGGAGCGGCGCTTCCCCTTTCGCGATTGATCAGCCCGCGCCTCGGCGACAGCGGCGGCAGCAAGGGCGGCTGATACTGCCCAGCCCGAAGCATTGTTGCGAGAGCGTCCATCCATGAACCGCGTTTTGGCCCACACGGGCGCCCGATACCCGATCGTCCAGGCCCCCATGGGCTGGATCGCCCGCAGCACCTTGGCCAGCGCGGTTTCGCGCGCGGGCGGCCTGGGCGTCATCGAAACCTCGTCCGGCGAGACCGAAAACTGCCAGCGCGAGATCACCGCCATGCGGGCGACCGGCCTGCCCTTCGGCGTCAACCTGCCAATCCGCTTCTTGAAGGACGACGC
This sequence comes from Burkholderiales bacterium, assembly GCA_038327205.1. Classification (GTDB taxonomy): domain Bacteria; phylum Pseudomonadota; class Gammaproteobacteria; order Burkholderiales; family Burkholderiaceae_C; genus Paucibacter_A. Next base: position 18,168 of record JBBQKT010000012.1, read on the forward strand.
GATGCTGCGTTTTGTCTGCGAATCGGGGGTGCGCTTTGTCACCACCTCGGCCGGCAGCCCGGCCAAATTTGTGGCACCGCTGCACGCCGCCGGCATCGTGGTCTATCACGCGGTGCCGACGCTTGAAACCGCGCTGAAATGCGTCGATGCGGGCATCGACGGCCTGGTGGTCGAGGGGGCCGAGGGCGGCGGCTTCAAGAACCCGGAAGAAGTCAGCACCCTGGTGCTGCTGCAGGCGATCCGCGAGAAGGTCGATGTGCCCTTGATTGCGGCCGGCGGCATCGTCGATGGCCGGGGCATGGCCGCCGCCTTTGCGCTGGGGGCCGAGGCCGTGCAGATGGGCACACGCTTTGTGGCCAGCGCCGAAAGCCCGGTGCATGCCAACTACAAGAACGCCATCGTCGGCGCCGAGGCAACCGGCACCTGGGTGCTGAACAAAAAGGCCACGCCCTGCATCCGTGCGCTGAAGAGCGCCCGCACGCAGGCGATGCTGGAAACCGGCCTGATGCCGGCCGATGCCTTCACCGGCATTCAGTCGGTTTACTTCGGTGGTGACATGGAAGCTGCACCGGCCCTGGCCGGGCAATCAGCAGGGCTGATTCACGAGGTCAAAACGGTGCAGCAGATCATCGACGAGACCGTCGCCGAGTTCCACGCGATCACCGCGCGGCTGGGGGCAATGGCCGCAGCGCGAGCCTTCGGTTAGAGGACCGAAAGCTCGCGGGCGCGTGATCAGCGGGTGCCGGTCACTTCGATGTCAACGCGACGGTCTGGCTGCAGGCAGGCGATCAGCTTTGCCGAAGGCTTGTTGCCCTTGCAATCAGCGGCGGTGGTGACCGGGTTTGATTCGCCCTTACCATTGGCAGTGACCTTGTTGGCATCGAAGCCGCCACTGCTGACCAGATAGGCTTTCACCGCGTCGGCACGACGCTGCGACAGCTTCTGGTTGTAGGCCGGTGTGCCCAAGCGGTCGGTGTGACCCTCAACCACGATCACCTCGTACTGCGTGCCGCGGGTGTCGCTGGCAAATTTATCCAGCGCGGCGCGACCTTCAGGCTTGACCGCCGACTGGTCAAAGCCGAACAGCGACTCGGCCGAGAAGCTGACGCGGCGGCGCTCGGGCACAACCACGGGTACGGGCATCGGCGCAGGCGCCGGTGCGGCGGCCACGATGACCGGTGCTGGCATCGGTGCCGGGGCCACATAGGTCGAAGCCGCCGCCATTGGGCGTGCCGTGTTGACCGTGCGACCGAACGGGAAGACCAGGCTGACCGACAGCATGTTCACGTCACCCTTGTTGCCGACCGCATCATTGATGCGGTAGCGCTCGGCCTCGCCGCGCACCAGAAAGGCGGGCGAGAACTCGTATTGCAGACCGCCGCCGAACTTGTAGTTGGTGGCGCGCTGATGGGGGCTCGGATTGAGCACCGCCACCGCACCGCTGCCGCTGAACTGGTCGCGGGTGCGCGCCGCCGTGGCACCGATCCGGCCAATCAAGGACAGACGCTCGGTCAATGGCATCGTGCCGACCAGATCGAGGTTGAAGCCCTGCACCTTGAGCTGGCCGTTCAGCCCGCCGGCGGGCACCGTCGTCGCGCTGAAGCTGTACTTGCCCAGATCGAAGACCCCGAGTTCAAGCGCGAAGTTCCGGCTTAACTGGTAGCCACCGAAGACCTTGTAGCCGGTGTCTTTTTCATCGCGGGCGAAGCCGCTGGTCGTGAGGCCCGAGCCCAGCAGGCCGGCACTGATGCGTGCCTCGTCGATCTTGGCCCGCGTCTGGCCGGCACCGAGGCCGCCGTAGAAGTAGCCGCTTTCCTGGGCCTGGGCCCAGGACGAGGTGGCTGTCAGCGCGCCGAGGCTGGCCAGCGCCAGCAGGCGCCATGTGGAGTTGGAAATGGAATGGGTCATGGGGTGCTTCCTGGGAGGTGGAGTGGGATGCAGCCGGGGCTCAGGGCGCAACCACGGTCGTGTTGACCATGGTCACCGAGGCCGTCAGGCCGATGGCGCGTCCCACCAAAGTGGTCTGGATCGTCTGGCCGGCGGTCGAGATCGTCACGCCAGCCGGCGCGATGATGGTGCCGACCATGGTGCTGCCGTCTTCGATGCGGGCGGCGCTGCCAACTTGCCAGAACACGTTCTTGGCCTGCGCACCGTTGATCAAGAACACACGGCGCGGGATGGCAGGCAGGCCGACGGTCAGGGCGGAGGCACTCTGAAACACCCAGACTGCATTCACATCGCCCGCGGCATCGAGGGTCAGGTCACCGCTGGTGATGGCGAAGGTGCCGCCCGCTGCGGTGTAGACCGCAGCCGGCAAAACCAAGCCCCCCAATTGACCGGCGGCGGGATCGCTGCCGGGCGGCAAAGCGGCCAAGGTGTTGTAGGCCGTTTGCGCATCGGCGCGTGCCTGGGTGGCGACAGCCAGGGTAGCGGCCGTGCCCGGTGCGGGCGGCGCGCAATTGATGCTGCCGTTGACCTTGCCGATGTTCAGCGGTGTCTCGGTGTAGACATTGGTTGCGTCATGGAAGCCGGTGATCAAGGTGCAGGCCGCCGTGCTGCCCAAATTGCCAGCGACCACGGTGTTGATGCCCTGGTTGGTGACACCCGCGCCGCCGCCGAAGGCGCCGAAGCTGGCCGCCAAGCCGAGGTTGACCGTGCTGGCGGTGGCGCCGCAGGCCAAAGCGCCGGTCGCGAAGCCCCAGCTGCGGTTGCTCGCCAGCGGGTTGCCGGCCAAGTCCTTGACGCCATTGGCGCCCGAGACGATGGTGACGACGAAGCTGCGGTTGGCCGTGAAGCCGGCGGCTGCCGTGGGCGTGAAGGTGGCAATCTGGCTCGGCGCGTCATAGCTGACCGTGCCTGCGACGGCCACCCCACCATCGGTGACGGTGAAGGTCGTCGTGTTCACACTGGCCGGGTTCATCGGCTCGCTGAAGGTGGTGCTGACCGTCTTGCCCAGGCAGATCGCGGTGCTGGCGTCAACCGGCGTGATGGCGGTCACCGTCGGCGGGGTGGTGTCAGCCGCTGCACCGGTGGTGAAGGTCCATGCGCTGTTGGCGGCCAGGCCATTGCCGGCCAGATCGGTCGCCGCTGTGGTGACGGTCGCGGTGAACAGGCTGCCATTGGCCAGCGTGCCGGGGGCGGCTGGCGTGAAGGTGGCGGTGCGGGCGGCGGCTGAATAAGCCACGGTGCCGACAACGGCCGTACCCAAGGTCGTGTTGGTGACGGTGAAGCTGGAGGCGCTCAGGGTGGCCGGGGCCATCGCCTCGCTGAAGGTGGCGGTGATCAGGCTGTTGTTGGCCACCCCCAGCGCACCGTTGGCCGGCGTGGTGAAGGTCACGGTGGGGCGTGTGATGTCCGCGACGACGGCCAGACCGGTGGTGAAGCTCCAGACAAAAGCGCTGGCCAGGGCCACGCCATTGCCGTCTTGCGCACCGGTGCCGACCGTGGCCTGGCAGGTGGTGCTGGGTGGCAGGGGCGCACTGGGGCGCAGGGTGGCAACCTGGCCCGCCGCGTCATAGCTGACCGTGGCGGTCACCGGTGTGCCGGCCGGGCAGGCCAGGCTGAAGCTGCCGGTCGTGATCGACGAGGCCAGCATCGGCTTGTTGAAGGTGGCCTGCACCAGGGTGTTGATGCTGACGCCAGCGGTGATTGGCGTGGTGGCTGCGGGCAAAGTGCTGTTGACGGTCGGCACATTGGTTGCCACGGTCGCGCCGAGGATGGGATCCAGCCCGCCGCCGCCGCAGCCCGCCAATGAAGCCAGCACCAACAGCGGCAGCGCACAAACTCGCCAGCCCTGCGGGCGGAGAAGGGTTTTGATCGAATTCATGAGCGGTGTCCCGGCATTCGTGGCCGCAACGTTCGCAGCAGAGCCCGGGTTTTAGGGTTTTCCGCAGGGTCTGTCTGTGCGATGGCCCACCGATGCACCGCTTTGGCGCCATCGCCCCAATACCGCGCCATCAGATCGTGAATTTCAGGGCCTTCGCCGCAATCAGCGAAAAAAAGCCCCAGGCTTTTGGCCTGGGGCTGGAATCCATCCTAGGGGCGATGGAGGAGACAACTGAAGATGGTTTGATTTAGCAGGTTCCATGCCAGCAATGTGTTTCGGGCGAATTGCTGGCTTGCGAAACGGCCGCCCAAAACGAAAAACGACAAACGCACCACCCTATGGCTTTGGGCTTGGCGACTTCAGCCGGCGGCTGGGCCAGTTGAGCCAAGTCGGAGCGCCACTCTGACCACGGCGGGAACTGCCGGATGTAGCCATTCAGTGGACGAACTGAGGAATTGCCGCAAGGGCAAGGGCAGCGTGCGCAGTCAGATATTTTCTGCAGGAGGATGGCTCAGCCTGCAGGAGTCTTTCGCCGGTCACCCCGCATCCGCTTCAGCCTCCGGCCACAACGCCGGAAAGTAAAACCGCAGCGCATGCAGCGGGAATGCGAATCTCAGCTTGCCCTGCGGCGTGTCCGACTTCAGCAGCCCACGTTCCATCAAGGCAGCCAGCACCGTGCCGGCCGTGCGCTCACCCAGGTTCATCATGGCTTTGAACTCGCCCCGCTCCAGCTCGCCGCCATCCATGAACAGATAGTGCAAAGGCACAAGAGCTGTGCGGCGCACGCCGCTTTTGAGCACGTCTTCCTCGAAGCCCAGGCAGGCGGCGATGCGGGACTTCATCTGGCCAAGATCAAGCAGGCCGGACATGAAGCGGATTTGGTCGATGCAGTTGTCCAGCACGTAGTCGATCCAGGCGATCAGGGCCTGTTCGCTAAGGTTGCCGCGCCCGTCGAGATCGCCTCTGCGAGATACGTCGGCATCGGCCATCAGGGCGTAGTAACGGTCGGTGCTGCGGGCAAAGCCGCGCAGCGGCGACCAAAGGCCGCGGGTGTAGCCGAGCGCATTCAGCACGGCGTGGGTGTGAAGGCGCATGACCCGGCCATTGCCGTCGATGAAAGGGTGGATCCAGCCAAGTCGCTGATGCGACGCCGCCATGGCAATCAGGCTCATCTCGCCGCGCCGCACACGGCCGTATTGCTGGCCCCATGCCGTAAGCAGCTCGGGCAGGCTGGCATGCGCGGGCGCAATATGCCAGCCGACCTGCACATCACGCTGGCGCAGTTGGCCCGGCACGACCAGCTCGCCTTCGTCGGTCAGGCGGTCCGCCTCGGGCAAACGGGCGAACAGCTGCGCATGCAGGTCTTGCACGGCTTCGGCCTGGTAGAGCCGCAGCACAGCAGGCTCACCGACGTAAGCGGCTTCGATGGCGGCTTCGGCCTCCATGTGAGCCAGCGCCAGGCGTTGGCGCGCTGCGAGCTTGGCATCGCTGGAGAAGTCCTTGCGCAGGGCCTGCTCCAGTTCCAGCGGCCGGGTGTGCTGGCCTTCAATGCGGTTGCTGTAGTAGGAGTTCATGCTGCGCAGCAGGGTGCGCAGCTCGGCGGCGGGCCGGCCGTCCAACGCCAATGCCAGCCGGGCCAGGTCGTGGGCCTTGACCAGCAGGGGCTCCAGCTTCGCTTCGCTCGGAAGCAAGGGCGTGAATTGATGAGGGGAGCTGTACATTGCAAGGATTTTTGCGAACGTCAAGTATCTTATAAGCCATTGATAAAAAACAGATATTGTTCAGTAATGCAATCTATTTTGCGAACTTGAAAAACACAATAAAAAGGCCGCACCCGCTGTTAAATCAGGTGCGGCCTTCTGGCCGGTCAAGGAAGGGGGAGGCGCTTACCTCACCCGCCCTTCCTTCCAAGCACCCAACAACTTGTCATAGGCGATCGTCTCGCCCTTGGGCTTTTCGTTCGCCAGCTTGGCCCACGGGGCGCCCTTGTCGGACAGCCACTTGGCGTTGGTTTCCTTCTTGTTCAGCTTGGGCGCGCAGTGCGCCATGCCGGCCCGCTCCAGACGGCTCATCACCTGGTCCATCTCTTCAGCAAGGTTGTCCATCGCGGCCTGCGGCGTCTTCTCGCCGGTGACGGCCACCGCCACGTTCTTCCACCAGAGCTGCGCGAGCTTCGGGTAGTCGGGCACGTTGGTGCCGGTCGGCGTCCACGCAACGCGCGCCGGGCTGCGATAGAACTCGATCAGGCCGCCGTACTTGTTGGCGTTCTTGGTGAAATAGTCGTGCTGGATATCGCTCTCGCGGATGAAGGTCAGGCCGACGACCGACTTCTTGGCCGAGACCGTCTTGCTGGTCACAAACTGCGCATACAGCCAGGCGGCGGCGGTCTTGTTGGCGTCGTGGTCCTTGAAGAAGGTCCATGAGCCTACGTCCTGATAACCGTTTTGCATGCCCTGTTTCCAGTACGGACCGTTGGGGC
>JBBQKT010000013.1:0-24236 GCA_038327205.1 Burkholderiales bacterium
GCACGCCGCCGCCGAACCGTCACCGACGCAGACATTCTGGTCGCGCTGCGCAACTTGAACGGCAGCCGCGAGGCCGCAGCCACGCAGCTGGGCTTGAGTCGCACCACGCTGTGGCGGCGGCTGTCGGCGATCGAATTGCGCAAGGCTTGAGCCAGTGCCACTTACTCGCTCAACCTCTTTGCGCCTTGACCGAGCAGCTGCTACACGATGTCTTGTCCGATGTGCTGCGGGGCTTGCGTGAAGCCTTCGGGGTCGCGGGTTCTTTTAACGTTACTTCACGCAGGGCGGTCACAATCCGGCGGTGCAAAAATCAGCCCCCCACTCCGCCCCAACCCGCCCCCCCCTCTTCGCCCCGGTCGCGGCGCTGCTGATGGCAGGGCTGTTGACCGCCTGTCAAGACAAGCCGGCCGACGCCTCGTCAGCCCGTGCTGCGCCCGAGGTGGGCGTGGTGACTGTCAGCACCCAAGACGCACCGTTGCAACTGGATCTGCCCGGCCGGCTGCGCGCCAGCCAGGTGGCTGAGATCCGCCCGCAGGTCGGTGGGCTGGTGCTAAAGCGCCTGTTCACCGAAGGCGGTCGTGTGGTGGCCGGCCAGGCGCTGTACCAACTCGACGCAGCCAGCTTTGAGGCCGAGCGGGCGCGCAGCGCCGCCGCACTGCAAAGGGCCGAAGCCCAGCTGAGCGCCGCACGGGTGAAGGCCGCCCGCGACGCCGAACTGTTGAAGGCCGATGCCCTCAGCCGCCAGGGCGCCGACGACAGTGCCGCAGCCCAACGCCTGGCCGAGGCCGACGTGGCTGTGGCCCGCGCCACGCTCGACGCAGCCCTGGTGCAGTTGCAACGTGCCCGCATCGTGGCGCCCATCAGCGGGCGCATCGAGGTCTCCACCGTCACGCCCGGGGCGCTGGTGACAGCCAACCAGACGCAGGCGCTGACCACTGTCCAGCAACTCGACCCGATGCAGGTGGACATTGTGCAGAGCAGCGCTGAGCTGCTTTCGTTGCGCCGCCAACTCGAAGGCCAGAGCACCAGCCGCCAAGTGCAGTTGGTGTTGGAGGACGGCAGCGTGCACCCGCAGCCGGCCATGCTGCAATTCAGTGGCGTGACCGTCGACCCCGGCACCGGCAGCGTGACCCTGCGCGCCGTGGTGCCCAACCCCAAGGGCACGCTGCTGCCCGGCATGGTGGTTCAGGCGCGCCTGGTGGCTGGCGTAGACCGCAGCGTTATTTTGGTGCCGCAACAGGGCGTCAGCCGCACCGCCACCGGCGATGCCACCGCCTTGGTGGTGGGCGAAGGCAACAAGGTGGAGCGCCGCCGGCTGACGCTGTCGCGCGCGGTGGGCAACCAGTGGCTGGTGACCAGCGGCTTGAAGGTGGGCGATCGACTGGTTGTTGAGGGCCTGCAGCGGGCGCGCCCGGACATGGTGGTAAAGCCGGTGGCCGCAGGCTCAAAGCCTGCCGGTGGCAAGGGCGGTGCTGCGGCACCAGCAGCCAGCGCCGCGCGGATTTCCGCAGCCTCTGCAGCTGCAGCCACTTCCGCCGCTTCGGCGCCGCGCTGAGCGCGACCAGGAGCCGCACACCATGGCCTCATTCTTTATCGACCGCCCCATCTTCGCGTGGGTGCTTGCCATCGTCATCATGTTGGCTGGCGGCGCCGCCACCCTGCTGCTGCCGCTGGAACGCTACCCCGACATTGCGCCCACCCGGGTGGGCGTCAACACCAACTACCCCGGTGCCTCGGCGCAGACCATTGAAGACTCGGTGACACAGATCATCGAGCAAAGCCTGAAGGGCATTGACGGCCTGCTGTCCATCGAAAGCACCAGCAGCGCGGCCGGCAATGCCAGCACCCAGCTCACCTTTGTGGCCGGCACCAACCCCGACACCGCCCAGGTGCAGGTGCAGAACAAGGTGCAAGGCATCATCAGCCGGCTGCCACAGGCGGTGCAGGCACAGGGCGTGCGCGTGACCAAGGCCACCACCGAATTCCTGATGGTGGCGATGTTGACCAGCGACGACCCCAACGTCAGCTCGGGCGACCTGGGCGACTACCTGAACAGCACCCTGGTGGACATCATCAGCCGCGTTGAGGGCGTGGGCGACATCAATGTGTTTGGCTCGGGCTATGCCATGCGCATCTGGCTCGACCCCGCCCGGCTGCAGCGCTACAAGCTGGTGCCGGGTGACATCCGCACTGCCTTGCAGCAGCAGAACACCGAGGTCTCGGCCGGCCAGATCGGGGCCTTGCCGGCGCCCGAAGGCCAGCGCCTTTCGGCCATCATTACCGCTCGCTCCAAGCTCAACACCGCCGCGCAGTTCCGCGACATCGTCCTGCGGGTTCAGCCCGACGGATCAGCCCTGCGCCTGGGCGACGTGGCGCGCGTGGAACTGGGTCGCGACAGCTACACAACCAATGTGCGCAGCAGCGGCCGCAACGCGGCCGGCCTGGCGATCTACCCAGCCAGCGGTGCCAATGCGCTCACCACCGGCGATGCCATCAAGGCCAAGCTGAAGGCGCTGGAGCCCTTCTTCCCGCCCGGCTACAAAACCACCATCACCTACGACACCACGCCCTTTGTGCGGGTGTCGATCAGCGGCGTCGTGCAGACGCTGATCGAGGCGATGGTGCTGGTCGTCGTGATCATGTATTTGTTCATGCAAAACCTGCGTGCCACGCTGGTGCCAGCGATTGCCGTGCCGGTGGTGCTGCTGGGCACCATGGGCATCCTGGCGGTGGCCGGCTTTTCGATCAACACGCTGACGATGTTCGGCCTGGTGTTGGCCATCGGGCTGTTGGTGGACGATGCCATCGTGGTGGTAGAAAACGTCGAGCGCCTGATGCGCGAAGAGGGCCTGAGCCCGCGCGAGGCCACGCAGCGCGGCATGAAAGAGATCAGCGGCGCGCTGGTCGGCATCGCCGTGGTGCTGAGTGCGGTGTTCATCCCGATGGCCTTCTTCGGCGGCAGCACCGGTGTCATCTACCGCCAATTCAGCATCACCGTGGTCAGCGCCATGGTGCTGTCGGTGCTGGTAGCGATGAGCCTGTCGCCGGCGCTGTGCGCCACCCTGCTAAAACCCGTGCACAAGGGCGAGCATGCGAGCCACGGCGGGCCGTTCGGCAAGCCGCTGGACTGGTTCTTCGGCGGTTTCAACCGCGGCTTTGATCGCTTCACGGACCGGTATGTGCTGGGCGTGGGCTGGCTGGGCAAGCGCGGTGTGCGCAGCTTTATCGTCTTCTTGCTGCTGGTGGGTGCAACGGCCTGGTTCTACAAGACCCTGCCCACCTCCTTCCTGCCCGACGAAGACCAGGGCGGCTTGCAACTCCAGGTGCGAATGGCGCCCGGCGCCACCGGCGAACGCATGGAAGGCGTGGCCGCGCAGGTCGAGGCCTATCTGGCCGATCAGCCCGAGGTGCTTTACTACAACGTGGTGCGCGGCGCCGGTGGTGATCAGGGTTCGGGCCAGGGTTTCATCCGCCTGACCGACTGGGCCGAGCGGCCGGCCAAGAATCAGGGTGCCGGCATGTTGGCCGAGCGTTTTAGCCGCGAATTGGGTCGCCAGGTGCGCGATGCCCAGGTCTTCATCGTGCAGCCGCCCACCGTACGCGGGCTGGGTGGCAGCTCCGGCATTCAGCTGTTCCTGCAAGACCTGGGTGGCCTCGGTCAGGAATCACTGATCGCGGCGCGCGAGCAGCTGATCGCGCTGGGCAACAAGCGGCCCGAACTGGCCCGCACCCGCACCCAAAGCCTGACCGAATCGCCGCAGCTGAGCATCACCATCGACGACCAGAAGGCCGGCGTGCTGGGGGTGCCACCGAATGTCATCAACGACACCCTGTCCATCGCGCTGGGCGGCAGCTATATCAACGACTTCATTGACCGTGGCCGTGTCAAGCGGGTGCTGGTGCAGGGCGAAGCCGCCTACCGCGCCAGCCCCGAGAACCTGCGCGATTGGTATATGCGCAGCAGCAGCGGCGAGATGGTGTCGATGGCAGCTTTTGCCAGCAGCCGCTGGTCGACCGCGCCGCGCCAACTGGTGCGCTACAACGGCAGCCCGGCTTACGAGATCCAGGCCGATGTGCCACCGGGCGTGAGCTCGGGCGCAGCGATGATGGCGATGGAGGAAGTGCTGCGAGAGATGCCTGCCGGCATCGGCTATGAATGGGCCGGCCGCAGCTATCAGGAACGCTTGTCGGGTTCGCAGGCACCCCTGCTGTACGCCGTTTCGGTGCTCTTCATTTTCCTCTGCCTGGCGGCGCTGTACGAAAGCTGGTCGGTGCCTTTCAGTGTGATGCTGGTGGTGCCGCTGGGCATCCTGGGTGCGCTGATCGCCAGCCACCTGGGCGGGCAAAACAACGATGTTTTCTTCCAGGTCGGGCTGCTGACGACGGTGGGCTTGAGCGCCAAGAACGCCATCCTGATCGTCGAGTTCGCCGAGACCTTGCGGCTGCAGGGCATGGGCCTGTTTGAGGCCACGATCAAAGCCTGCCAACAGCGGCTGCGGCCCATCTTGATGACGTCGCTGGCCTTCGGCATGGGCGTGCTGCCCCTGGCCCTGGCCAGCGGTGCGGGCTCGGGTTCGCAGCGGGCCATCGGTTTCGGCGTGCTCGGCGGCATGATCAGCGCCACCGTGTTGGGCATTTTCTTCGTGCCACTGTTCTACCTGTGGGTGAAGTCGCTGTTTTCGCGTGGCAAGGCCAAGCCTTTGGCCGCCGCGCCGAGCCCGGAGGTGACGGTATGAAGCGCCTCACCTTGAAACCCGTCGCGCTGGCTGTGCTGATGCTGGCCCTGGCCGGTTGCGCCAGCCTGGTGCCGCCGACGCCGCCGCCGCAAGCGACGCTGCGCGAGAGCTTTCGTGCCGAAGGCGGCCCCGCCGAGGCCGCGCTGGCCAACACTGCCGCAGCAAGCGAATGGGACGGCTTTTTTGCCGACGAGCGCCTGCGCCGCGTGGTGGGCCTGGCCCTGGCCGGCAACCGCAGCCTGCGCGCCAGCGTGGCGGCGGTGGAGCGAGCCCGTGCCCAGTACGGCATCACCGAAGCCAACCGCTTGCCCGAGTTGCGCGGTACGGCGGCTGCCACCCGCGTGGGTGGCGACGCCGCCACGGGCAGCAACAGCTACAGCGTGAACCTGGGCATCGCGGCCTGGGAGATCGACCTCTTCAACCGCCTGGGCAGCCTGCAGGGTGCCGCCCTGGCGCGTTATTTGGCGCAACAAGAAACACAGCGCGGTGCGCGCCTGAGCCTGGTGGCCCAGGTGGCCGACGCCTGGCTCACCCTGGCCGCCGAAGGCCAGCGCCAGCGTCTGGCCGAAACGCTGCGCGACAGCCAGCAGCGCAGCCTCGACCTGACCGAGCGCCAATACCAGCTGGGCGCCGCCTCGGGCCTGCAACGTGCGCGTGCGCAGACGGCTTATGAATCTGCCCGCGGTGAAGTCGCACGCAGCGCGGCTGCCGTACGCCAAGCACGGCTTGCCCTGGAACTGCTGGCCGGGCAGCCCTTGCCCGATGCTCTTCTGCCGCCCAGCCAGACCAGCCTGGCCACGGCCCTGCCAGAACTGCCAGATCTGCCCTCGGGCCTGCCTGCCAGCCTGCTGCTGCAGCGCCCTGATCTGCGCGCGGCCGAGCAGCAATTGCAGGCTGCCGCCTTCGACGTGGGTGCGGCGCGCGCAGCGCGTTTCCCAAGGCTGACACTGACCGCCAACGCCGGCACGCGCAGCCCCGAACTCGACGGCCTGTTCCGCAGTGGCAGCGGCTTCTGGAGTCTGCTGCCCAGCCTCGATCTACCGCTTTTCGACGCCGGCGCGCGCCGGGCGCAGGTGGAGGTGAGCGAGGCCACACGCCGCGAGCTCATCGCCAATTACGAAGCGAGCTTGCAGACCGCTTTCCGCGAAGTAGCCGATGCGCTGGCGGTGCGCGACAGCCTGGCCGAACGTCTGGCCGCGCAGCAGGCCCAAGTGGTAGCCGCCGAGCGCAGCCTCAGCCTTGCCGAGCAGAGCTACCGCCTGGGCGCATCCAGCCAGCTGGAGCTGCTGGACGCCCAGCGCCAGCTGACTGCGGCGCAACAGGGCCTGGTGACGCTGCGCCAGACCGAACAGTCCAACCGCGTGCTGCTGTTGCGGGTTCTGGGCGGGCGCTGGCTGGCAGGCGGCTGAGCGCCGATTTCAGGACGGCATCAAGACGACGGCAAAGCGGCCGGCGGCGCGCATTTCTGGCGCAGGCAGGTCAGCGTGGCGTGCCACGAAGTCGCAAAGGCCTCCACGCCCTCGCGCTGCAGGCGCTCGGCCAGCGCCGCGTCGTCGACCCCCTCGCGGCGAAACTCTTCCAGCACAGCGTCGACATAGCCGCCATCGGCCGGCAGCATGGTGCCGATCTGCCCATGGTCGACAAAGGCAAGTAGCGTTTTCTCGGGCATGGTGTTGATCGTGCCTGCAGCCATCAAGGCCTGCACGTACAGCGTGTCGGCCGCCGCTGCATCCTTGGTGCTGGTGCTGGCCCAAAGCAAACGCTGCGGTCGTGCACCGGCCGCAGCCAGTTCCTGCCAACGCGGGCTGGCCAGCAGTTCCCGGTGCGCCCGGTAGGTGCGCATCGCCATCACGATACCGAGCCGGTTGTGCAAGGTCGGCGCGATTTCCACCTTGACCGCCGTATCCCAGCGGCTGACAAAGAACGAGGCCACCGACTCGACCTTCGGGTCGAGCCCGGCCCCCAGGCGCCGCTCAATCGCGCGCATATAGGCCTGCGCCGCAGCGAGGTACTGTTCGGGCGAGAACAGCAGCGTCACATTGACCGGCACGCCGTCGAACACCACTTCCTCGACGGCCAGGATGCCTTCCGCCGTGCCGGGGATCTTGATCAACACATTGGCGCGCCCGGCCTGCTCGGACAGCCGATCGGCGGCCTGGATCGTGTGCGCCGCGTTGTCAGCCAGCAGCGGCGAGACCTCCAGCGACACCCAGCCGTCCAGACCATCGCTCGCATCGAAAACCGGGCGCAACAGATCCGCCGCCTCGATCAGGTCGTCCAGAACCAGCTCATACAACAGCTCTTCGCCCGCCAAGCCCATCGCGTTCAGCTCGTTGATGCGGTCGTCGTAATCCTCGCCCTTGTCGATCGCCCGCTCAATGATCGTCGGGTTCGAGGTCAAGCCGGTGACGGACAGCTCGGCGATGTAGTGCGCCAAGGTGCCGCTGCGCAGCAGCTTGCGGCTGAAGCCGTCCAGCCACAGGCTTTGCCCCAGGGCGTGCAGTCGATGTGTGATGTCGTTCATGGTGCCTCGCTGGCGGTCTTGCTGAACCACCCTCGGCGATGCGGATGAGGGCAGCAAACCCCAGGTATAGCGGCTGGCGACCACAGCATCTGTACGGCAGCGAACGTTGAGGCCGAGCTTTGGGCGTCAGCTCAACCGGGCACGGCGCTCGGCGCGCCAGGACATCGCCCCTTCAGGAAATGCGCGTGTCGACATGCTGGCAGCCAGTCAGCCAGTGATGATGGGGGCGCGGCTGCCGGACGTACGCAGCCGCACAGACTCTGAGACCTCGCCGGTTCAAGCTCACAGATCTCACACCAACCAGGATGCGCCATCAAAACCGACCAGCGGCTGCAACAGGCCGTCAGCGCAGAGTTGCGGTGCAAGCCGTCGTTGCAGGTGGCAAGCATCGGTGTAAAAGAGGAGGATGGGGTGGTGACGCTGGCGGGCTCGGTCAACTGGCAATTCCAGCGCCAGGCGGCCGCTGACAGCCGGCGTCATCAGATCACCCTCGCAACTTTCACAAGCCTTCGCGCCGGTCTGGCTTTGCACAGTCTGGGCGCTTTCAAAACAGGAAAATTTGCACCATGAGCCTCTATCACGCCGTTGCCTTCATCGATCACCAATCCGCACAAGTGCTGCAGTTCGACACCGAACAGGTGGTGGAACACCAGGTGCACGAGCATTTGAAGTTCACCCGCCAGCACGGCAGCACCGTGCGCACCGAACACGAGTTCTTCGGCCACGTCTGCGATGCGCTGGACGGCATTGCCGAGGTGTTGGTGGTCGGCGGCCACACCGGGCTGGCCGACTTTCGGCATTACGTCGACAAGCACCGCCCGCTGACCGCCAAGCACATCGTCGACTATGAGGTGGTCGACCATCCCAGCGAAAACCAACTCGTCGCATTGGCCCGCAAGCGCTTCGTCAAGATCGACCAAATGGTCGGCATCCCCTTGCCGAAGTAAAACCCAGCATCACCGCTGGCGCTTCACGTCGCCTTGCCCGCTGGCTTCAGCCCGACGAACAAGGCGATGGCCAGGGCCGACAAGCCGGCGGCCAGCGAGAACACCGAGACGGGTGAGGTCGACCACAGCGCGCCCGCCACCAGCGACGCCGGCAGGTAAAGCAAGCCGGTGACGAAGTTGTAGATGCCGACGGCGCTGGCGCGGCGCTCCGGTTCGATATCGGCAATGAAGGCCTTGCTCTGTGCCTCGTCGATGGCATAGAACAAGCCGTAAGCCGCGAAGGCGGCAATGATCTGCCAGGGGCTGCTGGCGAAGATCAGCCAGACATTGATCAGCCCGTAGACGGCGTAGCCGAGCATCACGATGGCGCTGCGGCCGATGCGGTCCCCCAGCAGTCCCACCAGAGGGGCAGCGATGACGCAGGTGGTGTTGAACAGCGCATACAGCAGCACGATCTGCGCGATGCTGAAACCTGTGTCGTGGGCACGCAGCAGCAAAAATCCCAGGCTGAAGTAGGCCAGCGCAAAGGTACCGGCCGGGATCAGAAAGCGCTTGAACCCGGGGCTGAGTTCGGCCCAGTTCTGGGGCACGCTTTCTCGTGCATGCGGCATGCCAGGCCGATCCTTCATCAGCGACAGCAGCACGATGCTCAGCACGGCCGGCACAAAAGCGACCCAGAACAGCACGCGGTAGGTGCTCGCGGATTCGCCCAACCAGGTCAGCAGCCCGTACGCCACCAATGGGCCCAGCACGGCACCGGACTTGTCCAGCGCCTTGTGCACGCCGAAGGCATAACCGCGCGTTTGCTGCCGGGCGATGGCCGACAACCAGGCGTCGCGCGGCGGCCCGCGATAGCCCTTGCCCAGCCGTTCGAGCACCCGAAAAATGCTCAGCCCCAGCAGCGAACTCGTCAACAGCAGAATTACCTTGGCCAAGCTTGAAAAGCCGTAACCTGCCAGGGCATAGACCTTGCGTTTGCCGCTGCGGTCGGACAACCAGCCGGCCAGGTAATTCAGTGAGGACGCCGAGAAGTCCGCCAGGCCCTCAATCAGGCCCAACAGGGCACTGGAGCCCCCGGCCACGGTCGTGAAGAAGATCGCAAAGACCGAAAAAATCATTTCGGAGCTGAGGTCGGTCAGCAGGCTGACAAAGCCAAGCTTCACGACGTCGGCTGGCAGCTTCTTCGAAAGGGTGTGATTCCCTGGCAGCCCTGGCAGCCCTGGCAGCTCCGGTTGCTCCGGCTGCAGCGAATCAGGGCTGTTCACCACCCCAGCCGGCCCGTCGAGCTTGTCATGCGGATCCCCAATGCAAGGCCCGACGCTGACCTTGGAATGCCGACGTTTTATTTCGGAAAGTCGGCGGCCCTGGCGACCGCCTCACCTGCCGCGAAGTCCTCGCGCAGATGGTCGAGCCGGGCCATCGCCCCCTCAAAAGCGTCATTGCCGAGCAGCAGGTGATGCGGCGGCTTGCCGGAGGACGCCGCTGCGATGATGGCCTTGGCCGCCCGCACCGGGTCGCCCGGCTGCTGGCCAGACGAGGCGCGCACACCAGCCCGGACCTTGCCCGCTGTGGCCGAGTAATCGTCGATCTGGAGCTTGCTCTCATTCGCCGAGCGCCCTGCCCAGTCGGTGCGAAAGCCGCTGGGTTCAACCACCATCACATGGATGCCCAGTGGCTCGACCTCCTGCCGCAAGGCCGCCGACAAACCCTCGACAGCGAATTTGGTCGCGTTGTAATAGCCCATCGCCGGGAAGCCGCGCAGCCCGGCCAGTGACGACAAGTTGACGATGCAGCCGGCACGCTGCTCGCGCATGCCGGGCAGCACGGCCCAGAGCATGCGGCCGGTGCCAAACACATTGACCTCGAACATCTTGCGCACCTCGTCTTCTTCGCTCTCTTCGACCGCGGCAAAGTAGCCGATGCCGGCATTGTTCACCAGCACGTCGATGCGGCCAAAACGATCAAGGGTAGCCTTCATCGCGGCTTCCACCTCATCGGACTTGGTCACGTCGACCTTCAGCACCAGCACCTTGTCAGTGGCTGCGTAGCCCGCCAACTTAGACGGGTCGCGGGCGGTGATGACGGTGCGAAAGCCCTGTTCGATGGCCTGCTTGGCGATCTCCAGGCCGAAGCCGGTGGAGCATCCGGTGATGAACCAGACCGGCGCTTCGGTGGCAAGGGACTTGTTGGTGGAGTTGGTCATAGGTGTTCCTTTGAAGGGGTCGGTGAATCAGTTTGTGAGGACGGGATAGTCGGTGTAGCCCTTGGCGCCGGGCAGGTAGAAGGTCGCCATGTCCGGCGCGTTCATCGGCGCGTCTTTTTGCATTCTTGCGACCAGATCGGGGTTGGCCAGGAAGGGGCGACCGAAGGCGATCAGGTCGCCCTGCTTATCCTGCAAGGCCTGTTCGGCGCTGCCGTGATTGAAGCCCCCGGACAGGATGAACAAGCCGTCGAAGCCCTTGCGCAGCGCGAGCATGAAGTCGGCCGGCACCGGTGGCGCACCCATCGACGAATGGTCGACCAGATGGAGGTAGAGCAGGCCCGTCTCGGACAAGGACCGGGCCAGTGCCAGGTACTGTTCGCGCACCTCGGGGAAGTCTCCGGTGCCGTTGAACACGCCGAACGGCGAGAGCCGGATGCCAACCCGGTCAGGGCCAATCGCGGCGACGGTGGCGCGCACGATTTCCAACGCCAGGCGGTTGCGGCCTTCGATGCTGCCGGCGTAGGCGTCCGTGCGCAGGTTGACCAGCGGGTTCAGGAACTGCTCGATCAGATAACCATTGGCGCCGTGCAACTCGACCCCGTCAAAGCCCGCATCCAGAGCGAGTTTTGCAGCGCTGACATGCTCCTCGACGGCGCGGGCGATGTCGGCTTCGGTCATTGCCCGCGGCGTGCTGTGCGGCTGCGGCCCATGGGCGTCGGTATACATCTCGCCGGGGCAGGCTGCTGTGCCCGGACCCAGCACTTCGGCGCCGGCCGGCAAATTGGCCACATGCGCGACCCGGCCGCAGTGCATCAGTTGCACAAAGATCTTGCCGCCCGCGTCGTGAACGGCCTGGGTCGCGAGGGTCCATCCTTCCACCTGCTCGGCGTTGAACAGGCCAGGAATGCGTGGGTATCCAAGGCCATTGGGGCTGGGCGAGGTGCCCTCGGTGATGATCAGCCCTGCACTGGCGCGCTGGCCGTAATAGGTCGCCATCAAGGCATCCGGCGTGTGCGCCGGAGTGGCCCGGCTGCGCGTCATCGGCGCCATCACCATGCGGTTGGCGAGCTGCAGCGAGCCAGCGGAGAACTTGTCGAAAAGCATGGGGTGCGTCCTGAAAAGTATTTGATCCCTGCCTAGGCTACGCGCCGGTCGGCAGCGTGTCTGTACTCTGGCGCACCGAGGCCGCTCCGCGAGTTCCACATGATGCGTTCGAGCCAGTGGCTGCATCAACGCCACCGCCTCGTTCAGCACGGCAGAAATGTCCCCGCAGACATTGAGCACCTCGAATTTCCCCGACTCGATCCTGGAAATAGCCGTCACATCGTTCACCAGGACGAGCAAATGCCAGCCGCCATCGGTGATCCGGCGCACTCTTTCCGCTTGACCCGGCCACAGGACATGCGCCGTGTCCGTGGCCAGCAATTGCGCGAACCCGAGCATGGCAATCAGCTCGGTGCGCTTTTCATGGCTCAGCTGGGCCAGGAAATCCGTCTTGGCCCGGTTGGCGAGTTGGCCGTGAATCGGTCACGGTCCGCGTTGTCGGGGGCCCAGCACAGGTCAGCGCCCAACTCACTCAGCAGCAGACAGACGCCAACATCGAAGAGGCCGCCCCGCGCACCGTCACTCTTCAGCGGGTCATGCCGACCCTCGAAGCTGGCGGCGCAAGCGGCCCACTTCTTCGATCAGGTCAACCGTCAGCGCAGCCAGCTGCGGGTCGGCTTCAAAACTTCGCTCAAGCTGCAACACGCGCCGCGCCCGCACCAGGGTGACACTGTCGAAACGTACGCTGGCCAAGCCAAGCTCCAGGCTGACTTCGAGCACACCGTCAGCCACCCGCTCAAGCACCCAGTCGGGTGCCACATCGCAGGCACGCGCCAGTTCCTCAAGGCTGAAGACAGTCTCACCCGAGGGGGTCACAACAAGCAGGGCAGATGGCATGGTCAGGCTCCTTGGACAAAATCAGGCGCGGGGATCAAACGCAGGAAAGGCATCGGCCAGTGCCTGGTAGGCGGCACGTCCTGCCTCGCCCTCGGCCGCAGGCAGTGCCAGCTCAAGCACCAAGTACAGATCGCCCGGCGGACGGCCCGCCGTGCCGGGGATGCCACGGCCCTTCAGCCGCAGCTTGCGGCCGGACTTCCAGCCGGCAGGGATATTGACATCGGCCGCGCCGCCGGGCGTGCGAACGTTGACGGTGGCACCCAGCATCGCTTCCCAGGGGGCAACCGGCAGGCTCTGGAACACGTCGCGGCCCTCGGCGCGCCAACGCGCGTCGGGCTTGAACAGCAACTCCAGCAACAGGTCACCGGCCGGTGCGCCGCCCTCCCCGGCACCGCCGCGCCCGGCCAGTCGAATGTGCTGACCTTCGTGCACGCCCTTGGGAATCGTGACCTTCAGCTCGCGCTCCTCGCCCTGTGTGCCGCGCAGCATGATCGTTCGCTCGGCACCGGTGTACACGTCGAGCAGATCCAGCTCAATGCGGGCATGGTGGTCGCTGCCATTGGTTCGCCGGGCACGGCCCGCGCGGCCGAACAGCTGTTCGAAGAAGGCGCTGTGCTGGCCGTCGGCGGCTGAATCGGAGAACTCGAAACCGGCATCCCAGTGCGGTGGTGGTCGGAAGTCGCGCCCGTCGGGCGGCTCCTGGCCAAGGCTGTCATAGGCCTGGCGTTTTTCGGGATCGGACAACACGGCATTGGCTTCGTTCAGCTCCACCATGCGCTCGGTCGCGTCCGCCGCCTTGCTGACGTCGGGGTGGTACTTGCGCGCCAGCTTGCGATAGGCCTTCTTGATCTCGTCGCCGTTGGCGGTTCGGGCAAGGCCCAGCGTCTTGTAATAGTCTTTGAATTCCATGCTTTGCCCGGTCTACACCATCGACTGTGGCGGCCGACCGCTGCAGGGTCTGTACGGCAGCACACGCAAGCCGCCTAGGTGGCGGAAGGGCATTAATGTTAACGGCCCCCCTCTCCCCTCTCCCCTCGCCCACCTCCCACCTCCACCCAGCAGGCTGCAGCGATTGCGTCGCCAGCCCCTTGACCCTTGACCGGCGCCAGTCACAGCCGGGTTTCAAGCACCAAGCCTTCTTCGACCACCACCCGCTCCAAGGCCTGTTCAAGCATCGTCCTGGCCGCACTGGTGACTGCGTGGAGATGGCGATGCAAGGCAGCGTCGTTCTCATTTCTTGAAACGCATTCCGCGCTGTAAAGCTCGAAGCCAACCAGCAAGGTGACGATTTCAGCCAGATGGCGTGGGCACTCGCAAGCGACCAGCGAGGGTATTTCGGTCAGCGCCACCAGATCGGCATCGCTGTAGATCCTGGGCGCTGGCAGGGGATTGGCCGGGGCACTGCGTAGGGCATCGGCCTCGGCCACGGCCTTGCGTGAGGCAACCACGAGGCTCGCCAATTCCTTGCCGGCAACCGGCTCGCGGCGCACGGTGATGCCACCCGCCCGCAGGGCGTCGGCCACCGGTTCTGCCCCGAAGGCGTAAACCACAATGACCTGCTGCACCGGCAGGTTTTTTCTCAGCGCCATCACCCGCTCGGGCACCGACTCGTGCAGCGAAGGCATATGGATCACCAGCACGTCGGCGGCACCGGCGCGGGCAACTTCCCGCTCCGCCTGATTCAAGTCTTCAAAGACGAGGGCGGGCGCAGGACGCAGACGACCTTCGAGCTTGCGCGCAGCGGCGTGGCCCACAACAAGCACCCGCTGCACCCCGGCCGACGCCGCTTCATGACCGGATGACAGCGCAACCAGCGAATCGACATCGAGATGAGCCACCGTGCCGATCGCATAGCCCTCCACCGTGAGCCGCTTGATGAGTCGCAGGCGCTCGATGTCCTTCATCGAATAGGTGCGCTGTCCCGTGGCCGACTTGGGCGGCGCCACGACGCCGTAACGGTGCTCCCAAATGCGCAGTGTCGAAGCTGAGAGGCCCGCCAGACGTGCGGCCGTGCCGCTGCGCATCAGGGTCGTCGCGGCGGGCTGGTCGATGGAAGTTGGCTGGGTCATGGCTTGATTTCCGGTTGGACATTCGAGCAAGCATAAAGTGAATCCTTGCCCCTGCTGATACGGTATTGCAACGCAATTATTGACTCAAAGACCATTATTTCCAAGTCATAAACGTTTCATTCGTGAGGTACCGCACTACATTCAGGGCCATGGATTCGCACCGTTTGTTAGACACCTTGAATGTGTCAACGCTCGCAGACACCGCATCGGGCTTGCGAGGGTGGCCTGTGGAACGGTCGGTTGCTGCGAGTTCCAGCAGGCGTTTAGCCGGGTTTCTCAAAACCCCGGGCTACGCCACTGGTAACGCCTCGGGCATCGCGTCGGATGAAGCCACGGAAGCAAGAAAGCATGGCGTGGGTCGTCGCACGACATTGGCCCGTCCAAAGCGTGACGCCGCTCACCCACCCCTTTTCCACCACACGTTTTGTCGGTCGGTTGCAGCGCTTTGCCGTGCTGCCGGCCTGTTCGTTGGTGCGGGACCAAAAGCCCCACACCCCCTGTTGTTCAGCAATCTCTGAACTCTTTTTTGCCCACTGAAAGCACACCATGCACGACATCATTGATACCGCCGTTGCGGCTGGAAGTTTCAAGACCCTCGCCGCTGCGCTGACTGCCGCGAATCTCGTCGAGACGCTCAAAGGCACCGGCCCATTTACTGTCTTTGCCCCGACCGACGCGGCATTCGCCAAGTTGCCTGCCGGCACCGTGGAAAGCCTGCTGAATGACATCCCTGCACTCACCGCGATCCTGACTTACCACGTGGTTGCCGGCACGGTGATGGCCGCCGACGTGAAGACGATGGACGGCCAATCGGCAACGACCGTCAACGGCGCGCCGCTGGCGATCAGCACCCAGGACGGCGTCAAGCTCAACGGCACCTCGACCGTCTTGACGACCGACATCGCCTGTACCAACGGCGTGATCCACGTGATCGACACGGTGCTGCTGCCCAAGTAATCGCACCGGCTGGCGGAATCTTGTTGGGCGAGCGGAGATCCAAACCTCAACCGACCGACCGCGATGGGTGCTCAGCTCAAAGCCAGTGCCCACCCGCCAGCCCATTCAGCAGCTACCGGCATCGAAGTAGACATCGGCGACGCAGCCCCAAGGCGTCGAACTCAAAGAGCAGTTTTGCTCACTCACTGACAGAGCCTCATGACCAAAGTATCAACAGTTCCCACCCAGTTTTGGAGCAAGACACGGTTAGTCGCCATGTCGATTCCGCTGATCGGCGCCGCCCTCGCAGCGGCATCAAGTGCCACGCAGGCAGCCACCACCACGCCGCTGAAGCAAGATGACTTCGTCGGGATCTCCTTCTGGATCATCTCGATGGCGCTGATTGCTGCCACCGCATTCTTCTTTCTCGAACGCGACCGGGTGTCGCCGAAATGGAAGACCTCGCTGACGGTGTCCGGGCTGGTCACGATGGTGGCCGCCGTGCACTACTTCTACATGCGCGATGTCTGGGTGGCCACGGGATCAACGCCCACAGTGTTCCGATACATCGACTGGCTGATCACTGTGCCCTTGCTGATGATCGAGTTCTATCTGATCCTGGCGGCCATCACCAAGGTCAACGCTGGCATCTTCTGGCGCCTGATGATCGGCACGCTGGTGATGTTGGTCGGTGGCTACCTGGGCGAAGCAGGCTACCTGTCGGTCTGGCCGGCGTTCATCATCGGCATGGCGGGTTGGGCCTTCATCCTGTATGAAATCTTCCTGGGCCAAGCCGGCAAGATCAGTGCAGCCAATGCCCCACCGGCGGTGCAGTCGGCCTTCAACACGATGCGATTGATCGTGACCTTTGGCTGGGCGATTTACCCGGTGGGCTACTTCTTTGGCTACCTGACCGGTGCCAACCCAGCCGACAGCGCGAACGCGCTCAACATCATCTACAACGCAGCAGATGTGTTGAACAAGATCGCCTTCGGTTTGATCATCTGGTCGGTCGCCGTGAGCGAGTCCGACAAGGCCGCGAAGATCTAAGCAGCAAGACGGGATCGAGTCGCAAGAGTCGATCCCGTCGCCCCATCACCGACCATGAAAGCACTTGTCATCGGCGCCGGCTTCGGCGGCATCGCAGCGGCACTGCGGCTGCGCGCCAAAGGCTACGACGTCTCGCTCATCGACCGCTGCGGCGGTCTCGGTGGACGGGCCCAAATTTTTGAGCGGGATGGCTTCCGGCACGATGCCGGGCCAACCGTGATCACCGCGCCTTTTTTGTTTGAAGAACTCTTTGCCCTGTTCGGCGAACGGTTCGAAGACCATGTGAAGCTGGTACCGCTGACGCCCTGGTATCGCTTCCATTTTTCAGACAACACGCAGTTCGACTACGGCGGCACGCTCGACGAAACCTTGGCCGAGATCGCGCGCATCGAGCCCGCTGACTGCGCCGGCTACCGCAGCCTGCTCGCGCAGTCCGAGCGGATTTTCAACGTCGGCTTCCTGCAGTTGTCGGCCGTGCCCTTCCATCGTTTCAGCGCGATGTTGAAGCAAATTCCGGCGCTGCTGCGCCTGCGCAGCCACGACACCGTCTGGCAGCTTGTCTGTCGGCATCTGAAGAACCCCAAACTGCGGCAGGCGTTTTCGATTCAGCCCTTGTTGGTGGGTGGCAACCCGTTCGACACCACCAGCATCTACGGGCTGATCCATTACCTGGAGCGCGCTCACGGGGTGCATTTCGCGATGGGCGGCACCGCCGCCATCACCACCGCGCTCGGCGCCTTGATGACGCGGCAGGGCATCGATATTCAGCTCAACACGACCGTGCAACGCATCAATGTCGATGCGGGCACCGCCACCGGTGTCACCCTGGCCGACGGCTTGGCCATCAGCGCGGATGTGGTCGTGTCGAATGCCGACCCGGCACATTTGTACGGCGCCATGATCCGGCCCGAAGACCAGGCCGCCTCGGCACGCCTGAAGCTTGCCGCGGCCGAGTTCTCGATGGGTTTGTTCGTGCTGTACTTCGGCACCACCCGCCAGTACCCGGACGTTGCCCACCACACCATCTGGCTCGGCGAGCGCTATCGCGAGCTGCTGGCCGACATCTTTCACGACAAGGTCTTGTCGGAAGACTTCTCGCTCTACCTGCACCGCCCCACGGCCACCGACGCCAGCTTCGCACCGGCCGGCTGTGACAGCTTCTATGTGCTGTGCCCGGTGCCGAATCTGAAGGGTGCCATCGACTGGGCCGTGCAAGGGCCGCGCCTGCAAGCACGCATCGTCGCGGCGCTCGAAAAAACCATCCTGCCAGGCCTCGGAGACGCCATCACGAGCGAGTTCTACATGACGCCCGAGAACTTCCGCAGCGACTATCTGAGCGCCCACGGCGCCGGGTTTTCGGTGGCACCGCTGTTCCGGCAATCGGCCTGGTTCCGCTTCCACAACCGGGCCGAGGGCATCCGCAATCTCTACCTCGTTGGCGCCGGCACGCACCCGGGTGCCGGGTTGCCCGGCGTGCTGTGCTCGGCCAAGGTGATGGATGCGCTGGTGCCTGCGGCCACTTCTGCTTCTGCGGCTTCTGCGGCACCCAGCTTGCAAAGCGCGGACCTCGTGCTCGCGCGCAAGGGCCGGAGCTTCCACTGGGCACGGCGCTGGATGGCGTCGGACCATGCGGCGCGTGCGACGCGGCTTTACGGGTTCTGCCGCTATGTTGACGATCTCGCGGATGAAGCCGGGCTTGACCAGGATCCGCGCGCAGCCCTTGCGCTTGTCGCCGAGGGCATTGCCAGCGGCAGCTCGCTGAACCCGATCGTGGCCGATGCGATTGCGCTGATGCGTGAATGCCGCATCCCGACTGCCCTGGTGCTGACCTTTATCGACGGCATCACCTCGGACCTCGACCCGGTTCATATGGCCGACGAAGGGGCGCTGCTGCGCTACTGCTACCAGGCCGCCGGGACCGTCGGCGCGATGATGAGCCGGGTGCTGGGCTGCGACGATCCGGCTGCGCTGCGCCATGCGGTCGATCTCGGCATCGCGATGCAGCTCACCAATATTTGCCGCGATGTTGCCGACGATGCGGCCGCCGGCCGGCGCTACTTGCCGGCATCGCTGATCGGCGAGCTGGCGCCGCAGGCGCTGGTCGATCCAGCACCGGCCTTGCAGCCCCGCCTGCAAGCCTGCATCGACACCCTGCTCGACACCGCCGACCGCTATTACCGCAGCGGTGAGGCAGGTCTTGCCCATCTGCCGGTCGGCGCGCGCTGCAGCATCCTGGTTGCGGCGCGCGTCTACCGCGCCATCGGGACGCGGCTGCGCCGGCACGGCAACGCGTATTGGCTTGGTCGCACCGTCGTGCCGCAACGGACCAAGGGCCTGGTGACCCTGCAAGCGTTGTTGTCCACACCTCTGCGCCCTGCGTTCTGGGTGCCTGCGCGGCAGCACGACGCCGCCCTGCACGGCGCCTTGTCGGTCTTCCTGAGCCCCGAGGCGTCGCTCGAAAGCCGGCATGTCTGAGAAAACCGCTGAGCCCTTTGACCTGATCATCCTCGGCGGGGGATGCGCGGGGCTGAGCCTGTCGATGGCGCTCGCCGCGCGGGGTCTGGCCTGCCCGCGCACGCTGGTGATTGAGCCCCGCACCGAATACACCAACGACCGGACCTGGTGCTTCTGGAACGACCAAGCCGCCCCCTTGCCCTATCCGATTCAGCACCGCTGGCACAGGATGCGGGTCTCAGAGGGCGGCCGGAGTGTTTCACTCGACTGCGGGCCCCTGCCCTACCACCTGCTGGCCGCACAAGACTTTTACGCCGCAGCACAGGCGTCGATCGACGGCCAGCCGAAGATCGCCTTGCAGATGGGCACCTCGGTCGTCGGCGAGCCGAGCCGCAGTGGCGATCTCTGGACGGTTCGCACCACCACTGGCAGGGTGACGGCACGCGCCGTCGTCGACACCCGGCCAGCGCAGCTGCCACGCCTTGACGGTGCAGCGCTCTGGCAATCGTTTTACGGTCAGGAGATCGAATGCAGCGAGCCGGTCTTCGACCCCCTGGCGATGGACTTGATGGACTTTCTCGCGCCGGATGCGCGCCATGTCCCCTTCGTCTACGTGCTGCCGGTAACGCCGACGCGGGCGCTGGTCGAGGTCACCGTCTTTGGTGCAACGCCGCTCGCCCCGCGTGAGCTCAGCACCCGGCTCGCAGCGGCGGTTGCAGCGCGTGTCGGCGGCGCGCCGTTCAAGGTGCTGCGCAGTGAACACGGCATCCTGCCGATGGGCCTGAGTGATGCGCCTAAATCGGCACACCCGAGCTTCGCCAGGGTCGGGGTGATGGCAGGGGCTGCCCGCCCGAGCACCGGCTATGCCTTTCAGCGGATTCAGCGCTGGGCCGAGGAATGTGCCGTCGCGCTGGTGAATTTCGGCCACCCGGTCGAGCACCGGCCCGACCCCTGGCCCTTGCGCGTGATGGACCGGATTTTTCTCGACGTGCTGCGTGCCGACCCCCAGCGCGGCGGCGCGCTGTTCCTCTCGCTGTTCAGCCGCGCCGATCCGCTGCGGGTCATTCGTTTTTTGAGCGGCAATGCCGGGCTGATCGACAGCCTCGCGGTGGTGGCGGCGATGCCGGTGCCACCCTTTGTCCGTGCGGCGCTCGCCATGACCCGGCGTCGTGGCCGCAGGGCTGAAGTCGAAAGCGTTGCGTGATCCAGGCAACAAGGCCATGAGCCGCAGGCGGCAAGGCCTGATCTTTTGTCTGCTGGCCTGGGCGACGATTGGGGTGAGTCTGTGGCTGCCACCGTTTGATATTCAGATTCAGCTTGCCGTGCTGTCGCCGCTCATCTTTCTGCTGGGCGTGCCGCACGGTGCCCTGGACACGGTCTTTGTACGGCAACTGACGAACGTCCGATCCGCCGTGGGCTGGAGCCTGTTCACGTTCGCCTATCTGGCGGCGGCAGCAGCGGTTGTGCTCGTCTGGTGGTTCAGTCCCGGCTTCTTCCTGGCGACCTTCCTGCTAATTTCAGCGTTTCATTTTTCGGGCGACCCCGAAGGCCGGACGCCGGCCTTGTTTCGCCTGCTTTACGGCGGCGCCATCATTTTTTGCCCGCTCATCCTGCACCGGGTGGAGGTCGGTCAGCTGTTCGCAGCGTTGGCCGGAGCGCCCGCTGCGCAAGCCATCGTCGCGGCCCTGCAATGGGCTGCCTGGCCCTGGCTTGCAGCCATCGTGATCGCTGCGCTTGCTGCAATTGCCACTACTGTCACGACTGCCACGACTACCACGACTACCACTACCAATACCCGCCAGAACCTGGCACGCAGCATCGAACTGCTATCGCTTGCCGCGTTGCTGACCCTCACGCCGCCGCTGATCGGGTTCACGATCTATTTCTGCGCCATGCACAGCGCCCGCCACGTGCTGAGAACACGCGACTATTCCCGCGCCGGAACATGGCGACATCTGCTCGGGGTCGCTGCCTGGCCGATGCTGGCCACCGCAGCGGGCGTCGCCGTGGCTTGGTACTTGTCCGACGGCAAGCCGCTCGAAATGCGCTTGGTGCAACTGCTGTTCGTCGGCCTGGCTGCGCTCACCGTGCCCCACATGATCGTGGTTGAACGCGTCCGCTTCATCGGCTGGCCCAAGGGCCCGGCTGAGCCGGACTGACGCTCAGCCCACCAGCACTTCGACGCAAGCCGGGTGGCCTAAAAAGCCCTCGGGGCTGGAGCTGAGCCCGTAAGCGCCCGACTGAAAGATGACCGCCAGATCACCGATCTCGGCCACCGGCAGGTCCATCCGGTCGGCCAGCAGGTCAAGCGGCGTGCACAGCGGGCCGACCACCGAGGCTTGCTCGGTGGCGGTGCTGCCCGAACGGCTCACAACAGTGGCGGGATAGTTCTTGCGTACCACCTGGCCGAAGTTGCCCGACGCTGCCAAATGATGATGCAGACCGCCGTCGCAGACCAGGTAGACCTGACCGCGCGAGACCTTTTTGTCCACCACACGGCTGACGTACACACCGGCCTCACCGACCAGATAGCGGCCCAGCTCAATCACCATCTCGCAGTGCGGCAGCTCGGTCGCGGCACGCGCCACCAGGGCATGCAAATTGGCCGAAATCGGGGCCAGATCCAGCACCTGTTCGCCCGGAAAATACGGGATGCCGAAGCCACCGCCCAGGTTCAGGAACTTGACCGGCAGCGGTGCCATTGCGGCCAGCCGCAGGGCCAGTTCATAGGACTTCAGCTGCGCTTCGCAGATCGATTCCGGCCGTAGGTTCTGCGAACCGGCGAACAAATGGAAACCCTCGAACGCCAGGCCCAGCCGGCCGATTTCGGCCAGCAGCGCGGGCAGTTGTTCGGTGTCAATGCCGAACTGTTTGGGCCCGCCGCCCATCTTCATGCCCGAGCCCTTCAGCTCGAAGTCGGGGTTCACGCGAACTGCCACCCGGGCGGGCAAGCCAAACTGCGCGGAAGCAGCGGCCAAGACCGGCAACTCACGCGCCGATTCCACATTCACCAGCACGCCCGCAGCCACCGCCTGGCGCAACTCGATGTCACGCTTGCCCGGCCCGGCAAAGCTGATCTCGGCCGGATCGGCCCCGGCATTCAGCGCCACTTGCAACTCTCCCGCCGACGCCACGTCGATGCCGTCCACCAGCCCGGCCATCAGGCAGACCACCGCGGGCATCGGGTTCGCCTTCATCGCGTAATGCAGCTTGACCGAGGCCGGCAAGGCGGCGCGCAACTGCGCCACACGGGCCCGCAGCAGGCCACGGTCATAGGCATAAAACGGCGTCTGCCCCACCCGTTCGGCCAACACGCTGAGCTTGTGACCGCCAACGATCAGCTCACCCTCGGCCCAGGCGAATTGCGACATCGGCACATGCACCGGCGGCACACGTTTTTGGCCAGTCACGGGGGCCTGGACAGGCGGGAGAACAGGGGCTTCTGACATGGTTTTTTCGCTCACGATGACTGCTTGTTCTCGACCCAGGCGGTGGCCAAGAGCTTGCGGTCGATCTTGCCATTTGGATTGCGGGGCAAGGGGCCGGGCTGCACCTCTATGCCGGCCGGCACCATATAAGCGGGCATGCGCTGGCGGCAGTCGGCCAGCAAGGCGGCCACGTCAAGCGACTCAGCCCCGGCCGGTGCGGTGGCAATCACCTGGATTGCCTGGCCCCAGCTGGGATGATCGACGCCAAAAGCGACGCATTCGCCGACCCGTTTGGTGGCGTAGAGCACCTCTTCCACCTCGGTCGGGCTGACCCGGTAGCCCGAGGTTTTCATCATCTCGTCGCGGCGGCCGATGAAGTAGAGAAACCCTTCGGCGTCACGGCGCACGTTGTCGCCGGAAAAAACCGCGTACTCGGGCAGTTGCAGGCCTGACTGCCGCCCCGCGATGCCTTGATCGTTGGTCGGCAGCAGCTTGTAGCGCTCGGCCGTTTTCTCCGCATCGTTCCAGTAGCCCAGCCCGACCAAAGCGCCGCGATGCACCAGCTCGCCCGGCTCGTCGGCGGCGCATTCGCTGCCGTCCTCGCGCAGCACCAAGATCTCCGCATTCGGGATCGCCTTGCCGATCGAATCCGGGCGGCGATCAACCTCCTCGGGCGGCAGATAGGTCGAGCGAAACGCCTCGGTCAGGCCGTACATCAAATACGGCAGGGCGGCGGGGACCCGGCTGCGCAGCGCGTCGAGCGTCTCGCGCGGCATGCGGCCGCCGGTGTTGGCGAAGTAGCGCAGGTGCTCGGCAATCTCAATCGGCCACTCGAGCTGTGACAGCTGGATGTAGAGCGGCGGCACGGCGGTGAGACCGGTCACTTTTTCCTTGACCATTGCCTTCAGCACATCGCGCGGCATCAAGTAATTCAGCAGCACAACCCGCGCGCCGACGTGAAAAGCCGTCGTCAACTGGCTGAACCCGGCGTCAAACGACAGCGGCAAGGCGGCCAGCAAGGTGTCCTCCGGGCGGTTGTCGAGGTAGGACGCCACGCTCTTGCCGCCCGCCACCATGTTTCGGTGCGACAGCACCACGCCCTTGGGCCGGCCGGTTGACCCGGACGTATAGAGGATGGCCGCCATGTCGGTGTCGATCACCCGGTGTCCGGCCCGTGGCGGCGCGGCCAGCAAATCGGCCCAACTCGTCGTGCTTGAAGCGCCACCGTCGGTCAACACGACATGTCGCAGCGCCGGGCAGCCCGCCAACGCTTCGGTCAACAAGGCATGGCGATCCGATGAAGTGATGAGCACCCGCACCTCGCAGTCGCGCAAGATAAAAGCCACCTGTTCGGCCTTCAGCAGCGGATTGAGCGGCACAAACACGGCACCTGCAGCCGGCGCACCGAAGCTGGCGATGACGGTCTCGAAGCGCTTTTCCAAATAAATCGCCACCCGCTCGCCGCGCTGCACGCCCAGGGCCATCAGGCCGCTGGCAAAGCCATTGACGGCGCGATTCAGGTCCGCATAGCTGAGGCTGGTTGTGCCGTAGGTCAGGGCCAGCGCAGGGCCATTGCGGGCGGCCGAGACGGCAATCAATTCGTGAAGCAGGGTCGATTCAGGCATGCGTCGTCGCTAGAAGAAAGTGGCGCCGATACGGGAACCCGATTCGGAAAAAAAGTATCTCACAGCCCTATGACACGCCAGCCTGCCAACGGCACAGATAAGCGTGAGCGAATCCACTGATCCGGTGGTATCTCAACCAAGTTTCCAAGATCGCTGCAGCTAAACTGCCATGCAACTTTGCGCGCCGTCATCCGACGTTCGCCCGCCACCAGGAAAGAAGAGTCGACGATGGACACCCAACAGCACGTGCTGCGCATTCTGGATGAGGTCTTGAGCCTGAACGGCCGCAGCGCCAGCTTCGACCGCAGCACCCATTTGCTCGG
>JBBQKT010000014.1:0-23839 GCA_038327205.1 Burkholderiales bacterium
TGCGCTGGTTTTTCATCGAAGGCGACGATGCGCTGCTCGGCGTCGACCGCCATCACGCCCAGCTCGCACGCGTCTTCCAACGGCACCTCGACGCAGGCCACCGACAACTGCGCGCCGCGCGCGACATGCTCGGCCAGCATCACGCCGTAGTCCATCTTGTAAATATGGTCGCCGCCCAGCACCACCACATGCCGTGGCTGTGACTCGCGCAGGATGTCCAGGTTCTGGAACACTGCATTGGCGGTGCCGCTGTACCAGCGGTCGTCGAGCTGCTGCTGCGCCGGCACGACGTCAACGAATTCGCCCAGGCTGGCTTCGAGAAAGCCCCAGCTGCGCTCGACATGACGGATCAGGCTCTGCGCCTTGTACTGCGTCAGCACGGCGATTTGGCGCAGGCCCGAGTTGACGCAGTTACCGAGCACGAAGTCGATGATGCGCATGGTGCCGGCAAAGGGCACCGCCGGCTTGGCGCGGTGATCGGTCAGTTCATGCAACCGGCTGCCGCGCCCACCGGCCAGCACCACGGCATAGGCATGCCGCGTCAGTTCGCGCCCCGGGTCGGTGTTCATGGCCTGCAGCATAGTGGGACGGGATGACGCCGGTTTGACGGGCATCAAAGGAACTTCCGGCGCCGCCAGGCGCGCTTGGCGCCTGGATTCCACGCTCTGTCGCAAGGCATGTGTTGGTCTGCAAGACGCTGCAGACAATCACCCACATTCCTTCACAGAGGCCCATCACGATGAAAACGCACCCGTTCCAACGAATCTTTGCTGCCACCATCTTGGCGATCACCTGCGCCGGGAGCGGCGTCCACGCCGCCGGGTTTCAACGCGGCCTTGCTGCTGATTCCAATGGCAAACCGCTGGAGATCGGCATCTGGTATCCGAGCTCGACCACGGCCGCGCCGATCTCGATGGGGCCGACAACAATGGATGTTGCGATGAATGCCCCTGTACAGGGCAAGGATCTGCCACTGGTGGTCGTGTCGCACGGCAATGGCGGCTCGTCCCTCAGTCATTTCGACACGGCCATTGCGCTGGCCGACGCCGGCTTCGTGGTGGTGGCGCTCACCCATACAGGCGACAGCTATGCAGACCAGAGCCGCAGCCTCGATGTGATGGACCGGCCACGCCATATCAGCCGGGCACTTGACCACATGCTGTCGAGCTGGGGTGGCAGGGCCCTGATTGATCCCGCACGCATCGGCATCTATGGCTTCTCATCCGGCGGCTTCACGGCGCTGGCAAGCATTGGTGGGGTGCCTGATTTTTCAAGGATCGGGCCGATGTGCGAACAGCATCCCAGCGACTACGCGTGCCAGCTGATAGCGAAGAATGCCGGCAGCGTGGCGGCGCTCTCAAGATCAGTGGGCACGAGCGTGGTCGATCCTCGCATCAAGGCGGCGGTTGTTGCGGCACCGGCACTTGGATTCGCCTTCAGTCCGGAAGGCCTCAAGAACGTCAAGGTGCCGGTTCAGCTCTGGCGCGCCGAAAACGATGTCATCGTCCCGCATCCGCGCTATGCCGAGGCTGTACGGCTTGCACTGCCGAAGGCGCCGGAGTACCAGGTGGTTCCGAATGCCGGGCATTTTGATTTTCTGGCCCCTTGCAGCACCGCGTTGGCAACGATCGCGCCCGCCATTTGCACCAGTGCCCTCGGGTTCGACCGAGCGGCATTTCACGCCAGCTTCAATGCCTCGGTGGTGAACTTCTTTGGCAGGGCCCTCGCAGCCAGATCACACTGACTGCACCCCAGAACGCTGCCGCTGACGAGGCACCTGTCACTATCGTCGAATCGCAGAAGTTGCCAGGGTCGTCGACCCGACCGGGGCAGCCCGCTGTTTTGCGGCCCTGGACGATCAACTCAGATGGAGCATCACATGAACAAAAGCAAACCCGTCATCGACTTCGACGTCGCCGTGATCGGAGCTGGTCAGGCCGGCCCCACCCTCGCCATGACCCTGGCTGCACAAGGTGAGAAGGTGGCCCTGATCGAGGGCGGGTTGGTCGGTGGGTCCTGCGTCAATGTGGGTTGCACACCCACCAAGACCCTGCGCAAGAGCGCGCGGGTCGCACACCTGATGCGGCGTGCGGGCGAATTCGGTATTCAGGCCGGAACGGTCGAGATCGACTTTGCGGCTGCCATGGCGCGGATGCAGCAGCGGGTCGACGAATCACGTGCCGGGCTGGAGAAATCAATCCTCGGACAGGATGGGCTGAGCTTGTTGCGGGGCTGGGGCCGCTTTATCGGCCGAGCCGGTGACCGGTTTGAACTGTCCGCGGGCGATCAAGTGCTGAGGGCCACGCGGGTCGTCCTCAACACCGGCACCCGTGCATTCATTCCGCCGCTGCCGGGCATCGATGCGGTAGCGGCCCTGGACAACGTCAGCCTGTTGCAGCTGCGCGAGCGTCCGCGTCACCTGATCGTCATCGGTGGCAGCTACATCGGCCTCGAAATGGGCCAGATCTTCCGCCGGCTCGGCAGCGAAGTCACCTTGATCGAGGCCGGCCCCCGCATCACCGGCCGCGAGAACGAAGCCGTCTCAAAAGCCCTGACCGAGATGCTGCAGGCCGAAGGCATTCACATCCACACCGGCCACGAGATCGAGCGGGTAGAGAAACTGGCCGGCGACGGGATCATGGTGAGGGTCGGTGGGCAGCAGCTTGAAGGCTCGCACCTGCTGGTCGCCACCGGACGCAGCCCGAACACCGAGCGCCTCAACCTGGCTGCGGTGGGGGTCGCGACCGACGAGCGCGGCTTCGTGCCCACCAATGGCAGGCTGGAAACCCAGGTGCCGGGCATCTGGGCGGTCGGCGATATCAACAAGCGCGGTGCCTTCACCCACACCAGCTACCAGGACGGCCAGATCGTGCTGGCCAACTTCAAGGGCGGCGCCAGGTCTGCCGACGGCCGGATATCGACCTACGCGATGTACACCGATCCGCCGCTGGGCCGGGTCGGCCTGTCGGAAGCGCAGGCCAGAGAGTCGGGCCGCGCCACGCTGGTGGCAAATATTCTGATGAAGGACGTCAGCCGGGCTCGGGAGGAGGGCGAAACCACGGGCCTGATGCAGATCCTGGTCGACCAGCACAGCGAACAGATCATCGGTGCCTCGCTGCTCGGCTTCGGGTGCGATGAGGTGATCCAGGTGATCAGCAGCTTCATGGCCACCGGTGCCCGCTACCAGGTGCTGCGCGACGCCTTGCCGGTCCATCCCACGGTGTCTGAATTCCTGCCCTTCATGCTCGGCCGGGTTGAATTGCTGAAGTAGTGGCACTTCACCGCAAGGCGCAGTTTGCCTTCGTCCAGCAACAGCTCGGCACCGGGCACCACGGCAGCAAAGATTTAGGGGTAGGGCAGACGGACTAGATGCTGGTTGCCCAGCTGTGCGCCGCCACACCGGCGCCGATGACGATGAGCCGTCCACTGCCCCGGGTTTGCGGAGTTTGCGGGGTTGGCGGGGTTGGCAGGTTCAAGGCCACACAGCGTGATGGCTGCGCCGACGCGATGGCCGCCGCAAACATCAGGTTCAGGAGTTCTGGGGCGTCGGTGCTGCCAGACCCGGGGATGGATGACATGCTTGGTTCAATCAGCCGGCTGTCCGATCTCGAAATTGGAGAGTTTTTCCAGCGCACGCACCATGCCGGAGTGGTCCCAGGCGGCGCCCCCATGCGCCACGCAGGCGCTGAACAGTTGCTGCGCGTTGGCCGTGCCGGGCAAGGCCAGACCGAGGGACTTGGCAGCGCCCAAGGCGAGGTTCAGATCCTTCTGGTGCAAGGCAATGCGGAAGCCGGGTTCAACGGTTCGCTTGATCATGCGGTCACCCAGGATGTCCAGGATGCGCGAGGTGGCCAGGCCACCCATCAACGCCTGGCGCACCTTGGCCGGGTCGGCGCCGGCCTTGGCGGCGAACAGCAGCCCTTCGGCGACCGCGTTGATCGTCAGCGCGACGACGATCTGGTTGGCCACCTTGCAGGTCTGCCCGTCACCGCTGCCACCAACCAGGGTGATGTTCTTGCCCATCAACTCGAACACCGGCTCGATCCGCTCGAACACCTCGGCGCGGCCGCCGACCATGATCGACAGCGCTGCATTTCTGGCACCTACGTCGCCACCGGACACCGGTGCGTCAAGATAGTCGCAACCCAGGGCCTCGATCTTCTGCGCGAACTGCTTGGTCTCCACCGGCGAGATCGACGACATGTCCACCACGATCTTGCCGGCCGTCAAGCCCTTGGCAACGCCGAGTTCGCCGAACAGGGCTTCGGCCACGTCCGGCGTGTCGGGCACCATGGTGATGATGATGTCGGCGCGCTCGGCCACGCCCTTGGCATTGAGGCAGTGGGTCGCTCGGCTGTTGGCAATGTCCTCGGGCATCTTGCCGCGGGTGTAGACATAGAGCTGATGGCCGGCCTTGAGCAGGTGCCCGGCCATTGGCGCACCCATGATGCCCAGGCCGATGAAGCCAATCTTGAGGGGTTGCGAAGTCATTGAAGGAATCCTTGGTGATGCGGGTTCAGCGAACGAAGGGCTCAAGCCATGCCAGGCCGGCCTCGGTGGTCGTCGCCGGCTTGTATTCGCAGCCGACATAACCGCCGTAGCCAATGCGGTCCAGGTGGGCGAACAGGAACGGGAAGTTGATTTCGCCGCTGCCCGGTTCATTGCGGCCCGGGTTGTCGGCCAGCTGGATGTGGCCGATGCGTGGCAGGTGCTTTTGCAGCGTCGCGGCCAGCTCGCCTTCCATGCGCTGTGCGTGATAGATGTCGTACTGCACGAAGGCGTTGTCGGCACCGACCTCGTTCAGAATCTCCAGCGCCTGCGCGGTGCGATTCAGGTGGAAGCCGGGAATATCGAAGGTGTTGATCGGCTCGATCAGCAGGCGCAGACCCAGCTCCTTCAGCGCAGCGGCAGCGAAGCGCAGGTTGTCGACCAGGGTCTGGCGCAGCACCGCGTCGGCGACGCCGGCGGGTGTCTTGCCG
The DNA here is from genome assembly GCA_038327205.1 of Burkholderiales bacterium. Lineage (GTDB taxonomy): Bacteria > Pseudomonadota > Gammaproteobacteria > Burkholderiales > Burkholderiaceae_C > Paucibacter_A. Next base: position 4,980 of record JBBQKT010000014.1, read on the forward strand.
GCCAGGCAGTTGAGCTGGCCGACCCCCAGCGCCTGGGCATACTCGATCGCCTTGGCCACACCCTGGCGAAATTCATCAACCCGGTCGGGATGGCAGGCGATGCCGCGCTCGCCGGCGTCCCAGTCGCCGGCCGGCAGGTTGTGCAGCACCAGGGTCAGGCCGTTGGCGTCCAGGCGCTGGCGAATTTCCACAGCAGAAAAAGCATAGGGAAACAGAAACTCCACCGCAGTGAAGCCGGCCTTGGCGGCCCGCTCAAAACGGTCGAGAAACGGCACTTCGGTAAACAGCATCGTCAGATTGGCAGCAAATCGGGGCATCGAGGTCTCCTGGTGTGAGGTGGCGAGTGTCAGTCGAGCAGACCCGCGAGTTCCAGCCCTTTGAGGCCTTCGGGGTGGCGGCAGTCGATGTCCTCGAACTCATTCACCTTGTCGATCTCGGTGCCCATCGCGATATTGGTCACTTTCTCCAGGATGATCTCGACGACGACGGGCACCCGGTGCTCGGCCGCCATCACGCGGGCCTGGCGCAGCGCAGTCTCGATGAGGGCCGGATCCTGCACGCGCAGCGCCTTGCAGCCCAGCCCTTCGACCACGGCCACATGGTCGACGCCATAGCTGCGCAGCTTGTCATCCGAGTCCGGCACATTGATGTTGTCGAAGGCCAGCTGCACGCAGAAGTCCATGTCGAAGCCGCGCTGGCTTTGGCGGATCAGCCCGAGGTAGGAGTTGTTGACCAGCACATGGACGTAGGGCAGCTTGAACTGCGCGCCGACGGCGAGTTCTTCAAGCAGGAACTGGAAGTCGTAGTCCCCGGTGATGGCCACCACCGTGCGGGTCGGGTCGGCCGCCACCACGCCGAGAGCCGCCGGCATCGACCAGCCGAGCGGGCCGGCCTGCCCGCAATTGATCCACTGGCGCGGGCCGAAAATGTTGAGGAACTGCCCGGCCGCGATCTGGCTCAGGCCGATGTTGCTGACGTACACCGTGTCGCGCGGGAAGACCTTGTTCATCTCCTCGTAGACGCGCTGCGGCTTGATCGGGATGTTGTCGAAATGGGTCTTGCGGTGCATCAGGCGTTTGCGCTCGGCACAGCGGCCGGCCCAGTCGCTGCGGCTGGCCAATTGGCCGGCCGCCTTGCGCTCACGCGCGACCTCAACGAACAGCTGCAGCGCGGCCTTGGCGTCTGACACGATGCCCAAATCGGGCGTGAAGACGCGGCCGATCTGGGTCGGCTCAATGTCCACATGAACAAAGGTACGACCCTTGCAATACACCTCGGTCGAGCCGGTGTGGCGGTTGGCCCAGCGGTTGCCGATGCCCAGCACGAAGTCACTGGCCAGCATGGTGGCGTTGCCGTAGCGGTGGCTGGTTTGCAGGCCGACCATGCCGGCCATCAGCGGATGGTCGTCGGGGATGGTGCCCCAGCCCATCAAGGTCGGGATCACCGGCACGCCGGTCAGCTCGGCAAACTCGACCAGCAGCTCGGACGCATCGGCATTGATGATGCCGCCACCCGCCACGATCAGCGGCCGCTCGGCTTTGGCCAGCATGTCCAGCGCTTTTTCGATCTGCTTGCGCGACGCGGCGGGCTTGTAGACCGGCAGCGGCTCGTAGGTGTCGATGTCGAACTCGATCTCGGCCATTTGCACGTCAAACGGCAGGTCGAGCAGCACCGGGCCGGGACGGCCCGAGCGCATCAAATGGAAGGCCTGTTGGAAGGCGCGCGGCAGCTGGCCCGGTTCGCGCACGATGTAGGACCACTTGGTCAAGGGCTTGGAGATTGCCTCGATGTCGACCGCCTGGAAGTCTTCTTTGTAGAGCCGGGCGCGCGGTGCCTGGCCGGTGATGCACAGGATCGGGATGCTGTCGGCGCTGGCCGAATACAGGCCGGTGACCATGTCGGTGCCACCGGGCCCGGAGGTGCCGATGCACACGCCAATATTGCCGGCCTTGGCGCGGGTGTAGCCCTCGGCCATGTGCGAGGCGCCCTCGACGTGGCGCGCCAGGATATGGGCAATCGACTCTCGCTCGCGCATGGCCGCGTAGAGTGGATTGATGGCCGCGCCCGGCACGCCGAAGGCCTGCGTCACGCCTTCTTTTTCCATCACCAGCACTGCCGCCATCGCGGCCTTCATCTTTGCCATCAGGGTCTCCTTTTAGTGTTGAGCCGATGGTCGTCGTTCGGCCGCACGGTGAGAACCGCCGTCTGGTGATAAGACCTATTCCGTGGCGACATAAAGCAGGGGCTTGAGCGGCGCTACAGTCGCGCCATGGATCGTTTAGCAGGTTTGGACCTCTTCATTCGCGTCGTCGAAACCGGCAGCTTCAGCAAGGCAGCCGAAGGTCTCGGCCTGGCCCAGTCCACCGCCACCAAGGCCGTGGCGGCGATCGAGGAACGGCTCGGCGCGCGCTTGCTGCACCGCTCGACACGCGGCATCACCCCGACCGAAGTGGGCGCCCTTTATTACGAGAAGTGCAAGCGCATTTCGCGCGACGTCGAGGACGCCGAAAACCTCGCCACGCTGCTGCAAAGCGGTGTTGGTGGCCAGCTCCGCATCGGCACGTCGTTGGCATTTGGCCGGCGCGTGCTGGCACCTCTGGCGCTGCGCTATATGCGTGAGAACCCCGGCGTGAAGATCGACCTCGGCTTTGATGACCGCTACGTCAACCTGGTCGAGCAAGGCATCGATCTGGCCATCCGCATGGGCCGCCTCGCCGACTCGACCTTAGGCGCGCGCTACCTGGGCACCAACCCCTGGGTCATGGTCGCGTCACCACGCTATCTGAGCGAGCACCCCGCACCCCGCGTGCCGGCTGATCTGGCCGGGCACAGCTGCGTGATCTATAGCAGCGTCCAGGGCGATGACCGCTGGAGCTTCACGGGGCCCGGCGGCGAGGAGTTGTCGGTGCCGGTGTCGGGACGCTTGCGCACCAACAACCTGTCGGCGGTGCTCTCGGCGGCGCGCGAGGGCATGGGGCTCGCCGTGTTGCCGTTCTATGTCGCACGTGAATCCCTGGCCGATGCTGCCGTAGTGACGGTGCTGGCCGATCACGTGCTGCCCGCACAGGACGTGCATGCCGTCTATCCGTCACCCAAGTTGGTGTCGACCAAGGTCACCCACTTCATCGCCTTCCTGCAGCAGGCACTGGCCGGTGATTGGTGGCTGAAGGCGCCCTGAGCTTCGCGTTGGTGATGGCCGGCCGCTGACCAGCCGCCTAGCGATGCTTCGTCAACACCGATGATGGATGCCGGCGCTGGCCCAGACCCGTGATGTCGTAGCTGCGGCCGCCGACACCAGCCAGCCTGAGGATCGGCAGATGAACTCCCGCCGGTGCTGAGCAGGAAGGTCAACAGCAGCCTGAATGGGGTGCGGGGTCTGGAACTCAGGCCCAGTGATGCAATATGGGCGCCCGATGTTTGCGTCCGGCCAAGTCATCTTGACGGCCGAAGGAGGGCTCGGCTGCTCAGGATGACAGCGTCCACCGATGTGGCGACAACTCCGCAATGTGACCGGCCTGCTGCGTCGGCAGCCCGGTCAACGCGTCCGGCGAATAGGCCCACGGCTCCTCACGCCGGCTAAGCCGGGTGCGCGATGCCAGCGCTGCACCCCGCACGACGAAGGCCAGCTTAAATTGCAAACGCCTGCAACGGCGTGGCGGTGCTGGTTTCCAAGCGTACGATCTCGCCGGACCAGTGCAAGCTGCAGCATCTGGGCGCCAGCTGCGGGCCAAGGTCGCTATTTGGCGAGTGCATGTGCAAGGAGAACGCCCTCACGTTTTTGCTGCAGACCCAGGCCACGGCAGGATCCGGTCGGCGCCGCTGATGCAGACGGATCTGGCCTGCGGATGAGGGTGTGGGTGCGGGCGTGCGGCGAGTCCGACCTGGACGAAGACCGTTGATTGAAACGCAGATTGCGAGGACATCGGCATGAGCGACAACAACCTGACTGAGCTCGAATGGAAGAAGTTTTCCAAGGGCAGGAACCTGAAGGATGCCGCCTTCGTCAAGGCGCTGGCGGCGCTGGAGACCGGCAAGACGCCGGAGGCCCGGCTGGCTGCGCTGGATGAGATCGACAAGCAGGCTGCGGGGCTGCGCAAGGCCAACAAGGCTGATAAGGAAGTAACGGCTTACCTGGACGACGCCGACAAGGCGGCAGCCAAGGCGCGCAAGCTGGCCGAGTTCGAAGCGAAGAAGGCGGCCAAGCAGGCCGAGGTCGAGGCGGAGGAAGAGGAGTCGCCGGCGCTGCTCACCAGCAAGTTGGTGCCACTGCTGCGCCTGGTCAGGAAGGGCGAGACGATGCAGGTGATGATCGTCACGGCTGGCAAGGACACGGCGGTGCTGGTCTCGCGGCGCAGCATCCCGCCCACGCGCAAAAAGCTGCTGCAGGAGTTTCTGGGCGCAACGGCCGCCAAGTCGTTTGCGGGCCATTGCATCTGGGAGGAGAACGCGCACACCTTCGTGATGCAGATGCAGGCATCGGGCATGGCCAAGAAGATCAAGGCAGCACTGCTGGCGCAGACGGAGTTGCGCTGGAAGGTGCGGGTGCGCGGCGAAGACCCGAACGACATCGATGACGATGGCGAGCCGGCCGAGCTGGATCAGGACGAACAGGCATCGGGCGAGCCCCTGCTGCCCAGCGCCAGCACCACGCCCGCACCGCCTGTATCGGCCCCTGACGATGAAAGCGCCGCCTTCAATGCTCGACTGGCCGCGCTGATGCCCAAGCTCAGGGCACAGATCAGCGCTGCCGGGCCCGATGCCAACGAATTGAAACTCAGGATCAGCGAGGCTGGCATGGCCGCGCGCAAGAAGGATTTCGTCCAGGCCAGTGCCGTGCTCGATGCGGCCGAGCGCCTGCTGGCCGGGGCTTCAACGGGGCTGGATCCAGCGCTTGCCTTCAATGCCCGCCTGGCCGCCTTGATGCCGCACGTCAGGACCGCCATGGCGGGCAGCGACAGCGAGACGGCGGCGATGCTGAAGCGCCTAGTCCTGTCAGCCGGAGAAATGGCGCGCAACAAGAATTTCGGCGCCGGTCAGGCCTTGCTGGATCAACTGGCGCAGGCCCTGCAGCGTGCAGCCGCATCACCCGGCGGCGCAACCGCCGTCGAGACGGCGCTGAGTGCCTGGCGCGATGCGAAAGAGCAGGCCGACCAGCAGATCGAAGCGCTGCGCCTGGCGCTGCACAAACAAGGCCATGCGCGGCTGAAACGGATCGCCGAGCAGGGCATCACCGAGGGTGGCCTGAATGCGCTGACCGGCGGACGCATGGTCGCTCTGTGGACGGCGCTGCTGGAGGGCCGCCAGGCGCCGACCGACGCGGCCGCGCGGCTGCGCATCCGCCAGGCCGCAGCGGGCCTGCGCGATTTCATCGCCTCGGACCGGCGCATTGATCTGTGCCAGAGCAACCCCCTCACCGGTCCGATCGCGCTGCGCGAGCCGCTGGTCGCGGCCTTGGGTCGGGTCGATCAACTGATGGCCGCCTGAGCGCGGGCCCGGGAGCAATCGTTGGACCAATCGTTGGAGAAATCGCTGGAGCCAAGCCATGGATGAAGACGACGACGAAGATTTTGACGAGCGGTTCTTTGCCAACTGGGCAGCCTTGTGGGAGGACGCAGAGGGTTGGTCGAAGCAAGAGAAGCCCGGCACGGAGGGCAAGCCGGTCGAGGAGGCGCAAGTCGTGGCCGTGCACGTCGTCCAGAAGGTGCAGCCCAAGATCAGCTGGCCGCAGCCGGCCGAGATTTCCTACGGCACACCCTTGGGTGCCCTGCAACTGAATGCGACCGTCGATCCGCCGGAGGCTGGCCCGATCAGCTATGAGCCAGACGCGCCGACCCTGCTCGGCGCGGGAACCCGCCCTTTGAAAGCCAGCACGAAGGAAACGGACAACTACCTGCCGGCCGAGGCCAGTGTTGACCTCAAGGTCGCCAAGCTCAAGCCGACGATCGCGTGGGATCAGCCGGCCGAGATCGTCTACGGCACGGCACTCGACAAGACCCAGCTGAACGCGACGGTGACGCCGGTCGAAGCCGGCCCGCCGATCTATGCGCCCGACACGGGCGCGATGCCCCCGCCTGGCACGCAGCCGCTGAAGGCGGCAACCGAGGAGTCCGACAACTTCCTGGCGGCCGACAGCACGGTCCAGTTGCTGGTCAAGGAGGACCCCGAGCTGGCCGATCTGGCCAAGCTGCTGGGCGCCGACCCGGGCGGGAAGCTGCAGGCACTGGTCAAGGAGTTCGGCGGCAATCCGGCGGTGCTGAAGGACACGATCAAGACGCTTGGTGGCGGCCCCGAGCGACTGAATGCTCTGATCAATCCGGGCGGCCTTGACGGCGCAGGCATCAAGAAGTTGTGCGACGGGCTCGGCGCGCCGCTGGTCGGCGCGATGATGGGCAAGGGCAATGATGTCCAGGCCGTGCTAGCCCTGGACAAGGAACTCGGCGGCGATGCCATGCCGCTCAAGGCGCTGGAAGGGGAGGGCGGCTTCAAGGGCAAGCCGCAAGCGCTGGCCGCCCTCTTTGTGCGCGGCTGCAAGGGCGATGCGAAGAAGTTCGTCGAGCTTTGCAAGGCCTTCGGTTTGCCTGAAGAGCGTGAGGCGCTGGCGTCGATGGTGGGCAGCGGCCCGGAGCAGGCCGGGCTGGGCGACCATCCTGAGGTCTTGGCGGATTTCCTGGCCGTCGGCTGCGGCGCTTCGGCGGCAGATTTCAAGAATCTCAGCGCCACCTTCAAGGGCAAGGACGGGGCGGCCGGACTGAAGCGCCTCGTCGATACCGGCGGGCTCGCCGACCCGACGGCCAAGAGCGATTGCCTCGGCCAACTGCTGGCCCATGGCGCGGGCGACCCGGCGCCGGATGCCGACACGCGGGCCAAGTCACTGCTGAAGCTCTGCACCGAACTCGATGGCCCGACCTGCATCAAGCTGTCCGAAGTCGTCAAGGAAGGTGGGCTGGGCCAGCAGCCCGAGTCTTTCGCCCACCTGGTCGGCATCAGCTGCAAGGGCAATGCGGCGAATCTGAAGGACTTCGTCGGCGCCTTCGACACCAAAGATAAGCGCGAGGGCCTGGCCCGGATGACCTCCACCGGGGGGCTCGGGGCGGAGAACACCAGTACCGGGCAAGTTGTCGTTGATCCCCGCTGCCTCGCACGGCTCGTCGATCTCGGGCGGCCCGATGCCGACAGCGCGACCCTGGCCGAAAAAAGTGGCAGCTTCGCCACCCTGTGCGCCGCCATGGATGGCCCGGCCTGCGCCAATCTTTCCAAGCTTGTCAAGGACGGTGGCCTGGGCACCGATCCGGACGTGCTCGGTCATCTGGTCGGCACCGGTTGCCAGGGCGATGGCGTGAAGCTCAAGGCGCTGGCGACCAGCATCGGCAATGACGGCCCGGCGCAGGTGGGCCTCAAGAAGCTGGTGAAGGACGCCGGCTTCGGCACCCAGGACAGTGTCGGCCTGCCGACCGCCACCGATCCGAAGTGCCTGGCCGAAATGCTCAACACCGGCTGCGAAGGCAAGCCTGCGGAACTGGTGACCCTGGTCAAAGCGCTGGGCGATGGCGACCGCAGCAATTTGAAGGAGATGATGAAGAGCGGCGGCCTTGGCACCAAGCCCGAGGTGCTGGGCAACAGCTACAAGTTCGGCTGCCAGACCGACCCCTACGATCCAAGCTCGGCCAAGAACCCGGCCATGCTGAAGAACCTGGCTACGGCCTTCGGTGCGCCTGGCGATGCACCCAAGCTGAAGGAATTGCTCGATCAGGGTGGGCTGGGCGACCCGGCCAAACCCGAGTGGCTGGGCAAGGTGATGCGTGACGCCTTCACCGACCATGTTTTCCCGCCGCCGACACCACCCAGCAACAAGGCACAGGATCCGGGCAAGCTGAAGGATCTTCACACCGCGTTCACCGGCAATATGCCCAAGCTGAAGCAGATGTTCACCGCGATGGGCTCGATGCCGCCCTCCTGCGGGGACGACGACGAACCCGGCAAGGCCTTCCAGAACGTGCACAAGAGTGCCAACGTGCCGATCAATCTGCTGAAGACGCAGTTCTTCGACACCCTGGAAGCGCACTCGCTCGCCCCTGGGGTGCTGCCAAACCCGCCCGGTGGCGCCATTGCCGTGGCGACCTTGACGCTGCCCGAGATGATCCAGAACGCCGCGTCCTTCGAGTTCGACCCCGTGCTGCCGCCGGATCCGGACAACCTGGGCGGGCCGCCCGCCTATGTGACCGATGTCGGTCATGTGATGAAGCGGCACAACCGCCGCGCGCCCAATCGCGAAACAAACCCGGACAACAACACGAGCTTCTTCCCGAAGTACATGGGCGACGCGACGATCAGGGTCATCATTGCCGCGTCGATCGCGGACTGTTTGGTCGGCAAGGCAAAGACCCCGTTGAACGACCGTCCCAATCCGCCAGCCCCTCCGGCGGCCCATCCGCCCACCATCCAGAACCACCTGAACCAGCAGTGGAAGCGCCAGTACATCGGCGTGGTGGGCAATGGCTATGTCGGCGCGATCGGCTTCAAGCGCAAGGCACCGAACGGCGTCAACGGTCCGGTACAGGTGGGCCAGTACTATCCGACCGGCGGCCCGGACGTCGTGGGCATCAATGCCAAAGACCTGCAGAAGTTGCTGGATGCCCTGAACAAATAACGCCGAAAGGAATTGCACATGACTGACGCTCTGACCCCCCGGGTGCGATTGCAGTACTACATCGGCCGCAAGCAGGAGTCGCCTTGGGATGACGAGGCTGTTGCCTGGTTCGCCGCTCACTCGGAGCTGAAGCCGGCCCTGGAAGCCCAGCATGGCCTTGTCATCGTGAGCGCCGAGGGCAGGGAAGTCCGGATCGGCGACCAAGCGCTCTCACTGGTTCCTGAACTCTGCTTCAACGCGGTCGCGGCGGTGCTGCAGGCGGGCGTGGCGGATTTCAGCCTCTACAGCGCGGCCACCGACATTCGGCTCACTGCGATCGACGGGGGGCAGATCGAGTTCCGCAGCAATGTCTTCGCGACCGAGGCCTTTGCAAAGTGGCCGGTGCTCGAAGGCTTGGTCGCCTGTGGCGACAGGTTTCTGCAGATGGCACCGATCATCTGGGCGGGTGACTCGGATCTGGACATGCTCGACTACATCCACGAATGCGCAGTCACCGCCCATGCAGCGCTAGCTGCCGCCCGAAAGAATCCTTGAACGCAGGGGGGTGCACGGTGTCAGCGACGCAGCCACCTGAGCTTCGCTCAAACCCCCAGCGGCCCATGGCCTATTGGCTGAATTCAGCCCAGCGAACCATTGAAGGGACACGACCATGAGTTGGTTGAATCGGTTGCCGAATTTCACGCAAAGCGCGCCCGGCCTTGAATGGACGATCTGGAAACGCTTGCCGGCCATCCTGCTCTGGGGCACGGTCATGCCGCTGGCCTTGGGTGCCGTCGCCTGGTTCGCTGCGCCCGGACTGAGCGGCAGCTTTGACGGCGGTGACAAGTTGCTGATGGCCTATCAAATCATCGGGTTGGTGCTGCTGCACTGGACGCTGATGCTGACCTTGGCCATCGGCTGCGTCATCATCATGGTGATGAAGGGCCCGGCGTTTGTGGCCGACCCTTACCCGCCGCCAAGCCGTGATTGCTGAGCGTGATTGCTGAGCGTGGTTGCTGAACGTGATTGCTGAACGTGATTGCTGGGCCAGCATTGATTTGACAAGCGGCCGCCCAATTTTTTTCGCAGCGAGGGCAGCGCTGAAAAATTCTTCACAAGGCCATTGTTCCGGCCTTGGCGCGTCACAACACTTTCGAAAAACGATGCCGGTCCCGGGCGGCCTGAAGGTGTTTGTCGAACACCATGGCAACGGCGCGAACCAGGAACCAACCGGATGCCGTCACCTGGATCGCAGCCTCCTCCAGCGTCACCAGCCCCGCCGCCGCCAGCTCTTGCAGGGTTTGAAGTTCCGGCGCGAAGTAGTCGGCCATGCGCACGCCGTGGGCCCGCTCGATCGGTTCGAACGCCACGCGACCCTGGCACATCAGCGCCATGATGACGTCGCGCCGAAGCTCGTCGTCCGCCGTCAGTGTGTAGCCCCGAACGACCGGCAGTTGGCCTTGCTGCAGCGACTCGTAATACGCCGGCAGAGTCTTGGCGTTCTGGTAGTAGGCCCCGCCCACCCGGCCAATGGATGACACGCCCAGGGCGATCAGGTCACAGTCTGCTTGCGTGCTGTAGCCCTGGAAGTTCCGGTGCAGCCGACCTTCGCGCTTGGCGACTGCCAACGAATCATCCGGCAGCGCAAAGTGGTCCATCCCGATGTAGCAGTAGTCCTGCGCCAGGAACCCGGCGATCGCGCCGCCGAGCATGGCGATGCGCTGCGGCCCATTGGGCAGGTCGGCGTCGGCAATCCGCCGTTGCGGCTTGAAGCGTTCCGGCAGGTGGGCATAGGCGTACAGCGCGATGCGGTCGGGCCGCAACTGGCCGATTTGCGCAATCGTCCGCGCAAAGCTTTCGGGCGTCTGCTTGGGCAGACCGTAGATCAGGTCGGCATTGATCGAGACAAAACCGAGTGCGCGGGCGCTCTTCATCAGCCCCTCGACCATCTCGAACGACTGCACCCGGTGTACCGCCTGCTGGACATCGGCGTCGAAGTCCTGCACGCCAAAGCTCAGGCGGTTGAAGCCAAGCTGGCGCAGGTGCGCCAGACGCGCGGGCGTCACCGTGCGCGGATCCACTTCGATCGACACCTCGGAGTCTGGCGTCAGCTGGAATTGCTCGGTCAACGCCGTCATCAGCCGCGCCAGTTCAGCGTCCGACAAAAAGGTGGGCGACCCGCCACCAAAGTGAAGTTGCGACACCGGGCGACCTGGGCCGAGCGACTCGAGCACCAGCGCAAGTTCCGTCTCGAGCGCGTCGAGGTACGCCGCCGCACGGTCGTGATGCTTGGTGATGATCTTGTTGCAGGCGCAGTAGTAGCACAGCGAGTCACAGAACGGGATGTGCACATACAGCGACAGCGGCGCCGATGGCGTGCCCAGGCTGCGTGCCTGCAGCACACGCACGGCATCTGCAGGGCCGAAATGCTCGGCAAACCGGTCGGCGGTGGGGTAGGAGGTGTAGCGAGGGCCGGGTGTGTCGAACTTGCGCAGCAAGGCTTCGGTGAGCACCGCCCTGACGTCGGCCTCTTGGGGGGTGAGGATAGGCATGGCCGATGGTGAACTGACCGGCGTGTTTTGCACTTGATGCACCTCAAGTTCTGCGCACGGCTATGCGGTTCTGCGGCTCTGCGGCTGTGAGGCCCTGCGGGCGGAGCACCCGTCGCTTTGTCGGCTTGTTCCGCCGATTGCCGGACCGCCCACCATCACACACTGGGTCACGGGTCAACCCGTGCTGCGAAAGTCTCACCATGGCCCTCGACAAGATCCGCCTCAGCAACCAGATCGCTTGCCTGGAGGTGACCGATGGCCGCCACGTCGCGATGGACGCTGCGGCCTACCTGCACGCCGCCACCGAACTGAGCGACACGATCCGACGCGAACTCAGCACGCTGCCGATGGGCGCCTTTTTGTTGCCTGCGCTGCCGTCGGTGCAGACCACCGCCGAGAACGTCTTCTTCGACAACCACCGCCGTTTTGCCGACATGGACGGCAGCGGCACTGCCATCCATGCGCAGGCGCTGACCGACTGGCTGCTGCTGCGTTTGCAGCGCCACTAGGCGCCTGCCAGGCTTGGCTTACCAGCTGCCGGTGTTCGGCATCGACGTCCAGGGCTCGGCCGGTGCCAAGGCCGGGCCGGCCTGCAGCAGCTCGATCGAGATGTTGTCCGGTGAGCGCACAAAGGCCATGCGGCCATCGCGTGGTGGGCGGTTGATCAGCACGCCGTGGGCCATCAGGCGCTGGCAAGTGGCGTAGATGTCGGGCACGGCATAAGCCAGGTGGCCGAAGTTGCGACCGCCGGTATAGCTCTCGCCCTTGCCGTCAGCGTCGGGCCAGTTGTAGGTCAGCTCGACCTGCGCGTCATGGTCGCCAGCGGCAGCCAGATAAACGAGGGTGAAGCGGCCGGCTTCATGCTCGCTGCGGCGCACGACGTCGAGGCCCAGCGCGTCGCGGTAGAAGGCGAGTGAGGCGTCGAGGTCGGTGACACGGACCATCGTGTGCAGATATTTCATGGGCTCTATCCGGGGTTGAATTGGCGCGATTGTGGCTTCTTCGACGCCGTCTTGTTGTTGATGCCCAGCACATCCCTTTTGCTCATCGTCAACTTCCAGGCCGGCAGTCGAGGTGGTTCAACAAGCGGGCCGGGCAACATCGCCGTCACGTTTGGCCCGCCACAGTTGCGGGTGTGCAGATACTGTGACCGGGACTGGAGCACCCGCCAAACTGATCGCAGGTTCGAAACACACCATCTGGTCGGCTGCACTGCAGCGGGCGGTGCAGCTGTCAGAGCGCGTTGCGTGATTCCTGGCTCATCAGGAATCCGCGATCGACCCTCGCGGCGTCGCGAGCCATTGCTGCAACAGCGCTTCGAACTGCTCGGCCGGTATCGGTTTGCTGAATAAATAGCCCTGGTAGTGGTCACAGCCGAATTGTTTAAGGCAATCGCGCTGCGCTTCGGTTTCCACGCCCTCGGCAGTCAAGCGCATGCCCAGGCGATGCCCCAGTTCAATGACGGTACGCACCACTGCGGTGTCGGTGGGCTCGCCGGGCAGGTCAATCACGAAAGAGCGGTCTATTTTCAGTTCGTCAAGCGGAAAGGTCTTCAGGTAGGCCAGCGACGAGTAGCCCGTTCCGAAGTCGTCGATCGACAATGTCACGCCCAAGCCCTTCAGCTCGTGCATCAGCGCCAGGCATGCCGGCACGTCGTCCATCAGCATGCTCTCGGTGAACTCGATCACCAGTTGCGGGCCCGCAAGTCCGCTGTCGAGCATCGCCTGACGGACCACGCTGCAAAGGTCGCCGGACATCAGCTGCAGCTTGGACACGTTGACTGCAACGCTCACTGCCCCGAGGCCAGCCGCCGCCCAGCCCGCCGCATCACGGCAAGCGCGCTCCAGCACCCACTGGCCGATGCCGCCCATCAGGCCCAGTTCCTCGGCCAAGGGAATGAAGGACAACGGTGGCATCAGGCCGTGATCAGGGTGCTGCCATCGCACCAGCGCCTCGACGCCGACGATCTCGCCCGTCTTCAAATCGACCTTGGGCTGGTAGTGCAAACGCAGCTCGCCGCGTTGTGCGGCGCCACGCAGTTGCGCGCCCAGCGTCAAGCGCCGGTAGGACTTGGCATTGAGGTCGGGCGAGGCGAAAGCGTATTGCGCCGTGCCCCGCAAGCGTCCGTGGGCGGCGGCCAGTTCGGCGCTGTGGCGCAAGGCAGCGACGTCACCGCCATCGCCAGGCGCGAGTGCGATGCCGATCCACGGGACTGGGACGACTTCATGCGAACCCAGCATCGTCGGTGTTGATAGCGCGGCCATGACCAACCTGGCCATTGCCTCGACTGCTTCGGTGTCAACAAAACCATCCACGACCATCCCGAAACCCTCGTTCAAACGGGCCAGACAAAGGTTGCGATCGGTTGACTTACCCGGTGCGGGCTGTGCCGCGACCTGCGCGGCCAGACGTTCCAGCCGGCGCGACAGCGTCAGCGCCAGTTGCTCAGCAGCGTCGCGGCCGATGCTCTCGCGCAAAGCGCGGCACTCAGGCACGGCCACGATGAACAGCGCCAACAAGCCCTCTTTGGGCGGCGATCGGGCCAACATGCCGTCGACAGAGCGCTCGAACAGCCGCTCATTCGGCAGACCCGTGACCAGGTCGAAGTTGATCATTCGGTTGTGATACTGCTGGAATGCCAGGGTGTTGCGCACCCGCAATACCAACTCGCTGGCATCGACCGGCTTGGCCAGGAAGTCTGTCGCCCCCAATTTAAGTGCCCTCAGCTTGGAATCTCCCCCGGTCGAGGCGGTCAGCACGATGACGGGCGTGTAGCGAAATTCATGCTTGCGCCGCATGGCTTCCAGCAGTTCAAAGCCGGACACCTTGGGCATCATCAAGTCGAGCAGCAGGACGCCGGGCTTTTCACGCCGCAGCATTTCCAGCGCCGCGCTGGAGTCATTGGTGAAGACGAAATTGGTGTAACCCTCTTCCTCCAGATAGGTCTGGACAAGGTCGGTCATCAACGGGTCGTCGTCGACCATCATGACCTTGGCATCGAGCAGGGGCGAGCGCGCCTCAAAAGGCGATGACCCATCGATTTGAGAGATGAGGGCTGTTGTCCAAATATCCGTCGTCATCCCACCGTCTCCACAGTTCCAAGCTGAAGGCTTGCATGACCCTGCACGATGCGCTGCTCAAGCGCGTGCAGCAGGTCCATCACCGCGACCGCTGCCAGCATATCGCCGCTTTGGGCCACATCCTCCAGCGCCTTGGCAGGCTCGAAAAACTCATCAAAGCCCATGCTGCCGCCGGCGCCCTTGAGCCAGTGCGCCAGGGCCGCCAATTCGCCCGGGTCACTGCGGCCGACTGCAGCGTCCATCTGCGCCAGCTTGTCGGGCAATTGAGCAACAAAGCGCGCAACGATGTGGCCGAGCTTGGGGTGGCCGGCCAGCCGTGAAACGATCGGCGCCTCGACGACGGGGGCGGTCAGCAAGGCAGGTGCCACCGGGTCGGCAGTGACCTGCTCGATCGCCTCACCGCCCAGGCGCTGCGCAAGATCCTGCAGCAGCGCGTCGATATCGATCGGCTTGGTCTGGAAACCGCTGAATCCGCCCGCCACCAATTCGTTTTCAAAGCCCTTCATGGCGTTGGCCGTGAGGGCAATGATCGGCAGCGTGCAACCGCGCTCGCGCAGCAGCCGGGTTGCGGTCTGGCCGTCCATCACCGGCATTTGCATGTCCATGAGCAACAGATCAAAGGATTCGGAGGCCACCCGATCAAGCGCCACCTGGCCGTTCTCAGCTTCCAAGACCTGCAGGCCCACGTCTTCCAGCAGCACGCGCACCAGCTGCCGGTTCTCGACGCCATCGTCGACAACGAGCACGCGACGTGGCGGAAATTTCCAGGTGATGCCGGTGGCCACGGCAGGCACCACGGCAGCGGCGCCCAGCGCGGCCGGGTCGAGCAGCGTGTCGGGGTCAATCTGGCCGGCATCGAGCCAGACCGAGAACGTGGTGCCTTGACCAGGCTGGCTGGATGCAACGATGTCGCCTCCCATCGCCCGCGCGAAGCCCCGGCTGATGGTCAGGCCCAGACCGGTGCCGCCGAAGCGGCGCGTGGTGGAGGCCTCGGCCTGCACGAAGGGCTCGAACACCGCTTCAAGCTTGTCCTCGGCGATGCCGATGCCGCTGTCCTGCACGTCGATGCAATAGCGCGTCTGCTCACCCTGCGCGGCCAGACGCAGCCGCACGTTGACACCGCCCTGTTCGGTGAACTTGATGGCATTGCCGATCAGATTGGTCAGGATCTGGCGCAGCCGTGCGGCATCAGCCTCGATCTGCGGCGGCAAGGCCTGGGCATAGTCGATCGTCAGGCTCAGGCCCTTTTCAGCGGCCCGCTCGGCCAGCGTCTGCACCACCTCGCGCACCACCAGGTGCGGCGCCACCGGCACTCGTTCGGCCTCCAGGCGGCCGGATTCGACCTTGGACAGATCCAGGATGTCGTTGATCAGGTTGAGCAGATGGCGGCCGCTGCTGTGGATGATGTCCAGATGCTTGCCGGCTTCGTCGGCCTGCCGCATGCCGCCACGCCGCAGGATTTCGGTGAAGCCCAGGATCGCATTCATCGGCGTGCGAATCTCGTGGCTCATATTGGCCAGAAACTGGCTCTTGGCCTGGCTGGCTGCATCGGCCTGCTCCTTGGCCACCCGCAGCGCCACCCCGCGCTGCTCGAGTTCGGTGACATCCTGGAAGCTGACGACCACGGCCTGTAACCGGCCGTCCGGCGCCAAGATGGGCGAACAGTTGGCACGCAAGGTGAACAGCGTGCCGTCGGCACTGCGCACATGCAGATGTCGGTCGCGCTGGAGCTGGCTGCTTTCCAAGGCCTGGGACCACGGCAGAGCGTCGCTGTCAATCGCCTGGTGGTCGGCGTCGCTCCACTCAAAGCTGCTCGGCGACTGGCCGACCAAGCGTGTGTCCGGCACGCCCAGCATCAGGCTGGTGGACTTGTTGGCCAGCACGATGCGGCCCTGCGCGTCCAGCACCAGCAGGCCTTCGGTCAGGGTGTCGTAGGCGGCACGCACCCGCGACGGCACGGCACGCGAGGGGTCGAGTTCACGCAGCATGCGCCGCAGGTAGAAGGCGAACAAGGGCAGGCACAGCGCTGCCATGAAGGCGGACAAACGCAGGCTCGGGTCTTGCAGCAGCCCCCGCCACCCCTCGTCGCGCAGCGGTGCGAAGCGCATTTCCAGATTGCCCCAGGGTTCGCCGTTCTGCCACACCGGCACCGTCACCACGCGATCGGTCGATGCCGTCGACGCGGTCAGCTCAGACTGCAGGCCGGGCCCGCCCAGGTCGACCAACAGGGTGCCGTCCGCTGCCCGCAAGCCGACGCCCAGGAGATCGGGACTGCGCGCCTGCATGAAAGCCAGCGTGTCGCGCAGAGCCTCGGGCGGCACTTGTTCGATGAGGCTGGACGTCGCGATGGCGAACGTCTCGGCCAGCGCGGCACGGTGGCGGCGGGTCACCACTTCGGCGTCGGGCACCAGGTTCAGCCAGGTGGCCAGCGAAAGTACGCCCACCGCCATGGCAGCCAGGCCGAGCGCCAAGTGCGTCCGGGTGGACAGGCGGCGCAGCAAAGGCAAAGACATCATGGCCGGAATTCCTTCATTCGTTTGCAGCCGCTTGTTCGCCTGGGCGCACGGCGCCAGCGTTGGCGGCTGCCGTCAGGGTGCCGGCGTCGGCCGCCGGCTTTTTCGCTTTGACGGCTGGGCCGTCGGACTTGCCGAACAGCCGTTCGACGTCGGGCTCATCACCATCGCCAGCAGCAGCGCCGCGTGATTTGCGTGCCGCCGCCAGCACCGGCAGCGGATCGATCATCTGCCAGGCCGGCAGTGCCGAAAGCATGGAACTCACCAGCACGCCGCCGCGCACCAGCCACACCACGTAGCCGATCGACAGACTGCCCGCCAGCGCGGTGCTCGAAGCCGCCAGCATCTGGCGGGTGTCGGACGCGGCGTTGATCTGCCGCTGCAACTCAGCGAACTTTCGCTGCATGTCGTCACTGTTGGCGAAGCTCAGCGACTGGGCCGACAAATTGATGAACTGCGGCGCCTCGGCCGCGGCCAGCACCGCGTCGGCCCGGCTCGCCGACACGCGGGCGATCAGCACGTCGTCACCCTTGCGCACCGTCACCGCAGCTGCCGTCGTCGGCCCGGGCGCGTCGGCAGCGGTTTCGGCCGCAGCGCTCGGCAACGGCACGGACAGCGCCTTGACGATGACCGGCGATGTCGATGGCGCAGCGGCGGGTGCCGGCGCGCTGGCCGGGGATTCGGCGGGCAGTTCGGCAAGCAGTTCGGCAGGCGGCGCTGCTGACTCGATGGCAACCGGTGCGTTCGGGGCCAGCACGGTGATCTTGAACAGGATTTGGGCCGATTCACCCGCCAGGTCGGTGGCCGTCAATCGCACCATCAGGGGCAGCTGCTCGCGCGGCGGCGGCAGGCCACTGAACGACTGCGTCGCCGCATCGAAGCGCAGCCAGGCAGGCAGCGGCGCACCTGAATCCAGCGTGACCGCGTAGCGGAGCGTGTCGCCGACATCGGGATCCGTGAAGCTGCCGGCCGGTACCGCGAAGGCAAAGCCGATGCCCTGCTGAGCGGTCTGCTCGCCCAGCGGCCGCCCCGCGATCGGCGCTGAATTGACATTGACAGTGACATTGGCCACCGTGAGCCTGAAGTCGACGAAAGCCGTCAAGCCGCCGTTGTCGGTCACGCTGACACGCAGCGCGAGCGCGCCGACATCGGCAGTGGCCGGCGTGCCGCTGAGTGTCCGGCTGGCGGCGTCGAAGCGCAGCCACGCCGGCAGTGCGCCACCCGAGCTCAGAGCGACGCCGAGCTGCAGCGTGTCACCCGCATCCCGGTCGGTGAACAGGCCCGTGGGCAGCGTGAGCGAGAACCGCTCACCCTGGCTCGCTTGCGCATCGGCCACGTTGCCCGCGAGCACCGGCGCGTGGTTGATGGCGCGCACGTCGATGCGCAGCGTGCGCACGACGGGATCGAGATCGACGCCGCCGTTGGCCGTGCCGCCGTCATCCTGCACGCGGAAGCCGAAACTGGCGTCGACCGTGCCGGTGGCGATGGCCGCAGGCGTGAAGACCAGGCGTCCGGCAGCAATGTCGCTGGCCCGCACGAACTGCCCGACGCCGACCGCTGTGCCGCTGAGGCTGAGCCCACCGGCTGCCGGCAGCGACGCGATCTGCACCGCCAGCAAGGTGTTGGCGGGGTTGTCTTGCGTGTCGCTGAAACCGAAATCCGCCACGGTGAAGACGTACGTTGTGTCCTCGGCCGTGTTGGCAGTGAAGGACATGCCGGTCGGCGCATCGTTGACGTTGGCGACCGGCGCGGTGGCCCATGAACTGACTGTCTCGAACACGCCATCACCGTCGGCATAGCGTGCCGTGACCGTGATCGCCTTGCCGACCTGGGCATGCGCCAAGGTCACGCTCGATCCGCTGGCGAACATCACCCCGTCGGCCGACCAGCTGTAGCTGATCGCGCCGAGCCCGTCGGCATCGGCCAGCGAGTTGCTGGCGGTGAGCAGCTGGTTCTGCGCTGGCGTGCCGGCGATGGTGACGCTGCCGGTCGGCGCATCGTTGACGTTGGTGACCAAGCCTGAAGCTGGCGAGCTGACCGCCTCTGCCGTGCCCTGGCCATCGGTGTAGCTGGCCGCCACCGTGATCGC
>JBBQKT010000015.1:0-23221 GCA_038327205.1 Burkholderiales bacterium
ATCGTGACCAAAATCTTGCGCCGCGGCTTGTCGTTGGGTATCGCTGCAATGGTGCTGCCAAGGTGCTCAGTGTTCATGGGCGACGCCCTCATGGCGGTAGTCCTGGGCGTTGTAGCGCTGCCCGCTGGGGCCATGGTCCGCTAGCAGTGCCGGCAACAGCGCACCTGGCAACACGGTGGACACTTCGTGGTCGGCCTGCGGCCCACCCAGATCGGTTTTCAGCCAGCCGGGATCAAGGGTGTTGACCAGCACATTGCTGCCCGCCAGGTCCACAGCCAGATCGAGGCTGTACTTGTCGATTGCTGCTTTTGAGACGCCATAGGGCGACAGATGGGGCGTGTCCTTGATGCCCGAAGTTAGGTTCACCACGCGGCCATAGCCACGCTGTTTCATCAGAGGAACGAGCGCCTGCGTCAGTGCCACAACAGCGATCAGGTTGATCTGCATGACACGCTGCCACTCGTCCGTTTGAACGTCCAAGATGGGCTGCCACGGGTTCAGGACGGCCGCGTTGTTGTAAAGAATATCCACCCGGCCCGGCCCCGCTGCGATGCCGAGCAACACCGCCTCGACGCCTTGCGCAGTTGCCAGGTCGCCGGCCACCCCATAGGTTTTCACGTCGAAGCGCTCGAGCAGCTTGAGCGTCGGCCCGATGTTATTTTCATGACGGCCATGCACGATGACATTGCAACCATGCTCGGCCAGTCCGAGGGCGATCTGCTGCCCAATACCGCGCGCCGACCCGGTCACCAGCGCCCACTTTCCGCTGAGTTGATTCATGCTGAAAAACATCCAGAAATTTGATTGAAAAGCGCTGCCACATCAGGCCCCGCCCAGTACCGAAAACGAGGGCCCCGCCGCATTGGCCGGTACCCTCGTCATGACTCAGAAATCCACGCGGCCACGCAGACCGTAGCTGCGCGCATCGTTCAAGAAGCGCACATCCAGGTTGCTGCCAACGATGGCTTTCTGCGAGGCCTGCACATTCGTCACGTTTTGCGCAAAGGCCTCGAAACGGTAGGCACCAAAGCTGTAGCCCAGCCCGACGTTGACCGTGGTGAAGCCCTTCTGACGATCCGAGAACCCGGCGGCCAGTGCCGTCGTGGACTTGCCGTCGAGGAACACCACCTCGCGCTCGTTGAACTGCGACAGGAAGTAGTCAGAGCGATAGCTCGCGAGCACCTGCCAGTCAAACCGCCCTGCCCCGAGCTGGATCACCTGCTGCAGCCGTGCCGACAGGTTGACATCCGACGCCAAGGGCAGCTTGTTGCCAGCCAAGCTGATCAGCGGTGCCTGGCCGCCCAGGCCGTAGTCGATGGCGCGCGAATCCGCCACCGTGCCGCTCTTGATCTTGGTGTGCAGCAAGGTGGCATTCAGGTCCAGCTTGAAGCCAGCCGGCAGGCCGAACTTGGTCTCGACTTCAATGCCCGTCAACGACGACTTGCCGATGTTGCGGTTGACCAGCGAATAGCCATTGCAGGGCGGCGTCTTCGTCAGATCGATGTTGATGCAGGTCAGGTCCTGGAAGACTTGATTCGAGTAGTCATAGGTAAAGACGGTGGCATTGAAGATGGCACGGCGGCCATCGACGCTGAAGGCATGCCGAACGCCAGCCTCCAGCACCGTCAGCTTCTCGGGCGAAAAGGTTTCCGGCACGCCCGCATTGATCGCCTTGAAGCTGTCATTGAAGCCGCCAGCCTTGTGGCCGGTGGACACCTTGCCGTAGACCATCGTGTCGCGGGACAGGTCGTACTCCAGGCCAAGCCGGAAATCGCCGAACCGGGCCGAGCTGCGGCCATCCTGCTGTTCAGGAATGGTCAGGTTGGCATAGCTGAAGCCACCGTTCTGATCGGTCGGGCAGGTGACGAAGCCGTTGTCGATGTCGGGCCGGGTGAAGCAGTTGCCATTGGTGTTGCTGCCGTTCGCGATCGATGCGATCTGCTTCACCAGCGTGTCCCGCTGGCCTGGCGTGAGCGTCGTCTGCGACAAGAACAGGGCAATCTCCTGCGGCGTCTTCAGCTTGCTGACATCAAAGTTCGGTCGGTTCAGCAAGGCAGGCACGAAGCCTTCCGTGCCGATGCGCGTCGCAACGCAACAGGCAAAGTCGGCGCCCCCCAGGGTCAGTGCGATATTGCCGCCGACGCCGTAACGCGATTTTTCTTCCTTCGTGACCCGCGCGCCGCCCAACACCCGCAGGCTCTCGGACACGCTGAACGTACCGTCTGCAAAGGCTGCTTTGGCCTTGCCCTTGACCGACGGCATCGTGAACTCTGTGCCCGAGTAGCAGCAATAGCCGGCGTCAGCCAAGGCCAGATAACCCACGCTCTGCTTTTCGTCGAAGCCGAACAAGCCGGCGGACCACTTCAAGCGTGCATTCGGGTCGGTCGAATAGGCGCGCAACTCACCAATCGTGCTTTTCGATTTGGTGACCCAGTACTGGGTCGAGTAGTTGTCCCAATTCAGGCCCGAGTAGTTCCGGCCTTCCCAGTTCACGCCCTCGGACGCGGCATTGCGCTGGTAAAAGTCGACCGATCGGACACTGCCGCTGGCCTCCAGGCCGATGCCGTTACCCAGGTCGGCGTCCAGCTTCGACTGCACCCCCCAGAGGTCGTTGCGGCTCTCGCCTTGCGGGCCCCGATAGACCACCTTGCGGATGTCGAGGTCTTCGGAGCGCAGGCCTGTTTGCTTGACCGCTTCGTTGATATTCGCGCCGGGGTAACCGGTGCCGCCCTCATGACCTTTGTCGACCATGGTCGTCAGGCGCACGGCGGGCGTGATGTCCCACAGCAAGGACACGCGGCCACCGTAGTTCTTCTCAAGACCGGCCGGGTTCAGGCTGCCGGCGGCTTGCAGGTACGGCGAAGGATTTGGCGTGCTGGCTGCGATGGTCGAGCTGTAGTTCGTGAAGTCGTAGTCCTTCTTCGAGTAGGTCAGTGCCGCGCGAAGGGCTGCGTTTTCACCCAAAGGCACGTTGACAGCACCTTCGACGCCCTGCCCGTCACGGTTGGACACTTCGGTCTGCGCGAAGCCGCCAAAGACGCCGATCTTGGGCTTGGCGGTCAGGATGTTCAAGGTGCCCGCCATCGCATTGCGGCCGTACAAGGTGCCTTGCGGACCCTTGTTCACTTCCACCCGCTCCAGGTCATAGAACATCAGACCCAGACCGCGCGGGCGCGGAATGTAGATGCCGTTCAGGTGTGATGCGGCGCCGGGGTCACCGAGCTCCGTGTTGTTGGCGGAGCCAACGCCACGGATGTAGATCTCGATATTGCCCTCTTGGTTGGCGATGCTCAGTCCGGGCACGGCCACTTGAAGCTGGCGCAGCTCGGCAATGCCGTCTTGGCGCAGCTGTTTGCTGTCCAGCGTCTGCACCACGCCCGACACCTTTTGGGCCTCTTCGAGGCGGCGGTTGGACGTCACGACGACCTTGTCGAGGACGTTGTCGTTGGCAGCAGATGATGCTGCTGTAGCCGGCGGCGGCGCTGCCGTCTGCGCCCATGCGGGCGCGATCGGCGCTGTCGTCGCCCAAACCGCGATTGCGGCGAGCAGGGGTTTCATTTTCATTTTGTCTCCTTCAGCAGTTCGTTTGAGGATGGAATGCTTGCCGCTGTGCGTGCCAAGTCGTTGAGGCTCTTTTTAGATTTATTCAAGGTCGATCGGGCTCACGGCCCGTACAGCGCATCGAAGAGGTCGCGCCTGAAAACGTGATGCTCGCCGTCGTACAGGCCGAAGCCTGCGGCGAGTTCCCAATACATCCAGCTCATGCCCCGTGCCTCAATGGCTTGGCGCATGAATCGGCTGTACCTGTTGCGAGCTTCGGGCGCCGCTTTCGAATACGCGCCGAACTCACCGACGACAACGGGGTAGCCCAGGCGCTGCCCATGTCTGGTCGCCAGATCGAGCAGTGCCGTCATCTCAGCCTGCTGCGCAGCACTGCAACAGTCGACCCCCACCGGCAACACCGGCTTGGACCACTCAGCGCCCTGGTGGGTGAAGTTGAAAGGCTCGTAGTGATGGACGGTCAGGATCAGGTTGGCGTCCGGCGGCAAAACCAGTTGCGGCAGCCGCGTCGCCGAATTCCACGTCGTCGGACCCAGCACGATGACACGCTCGGGATTGCTCTCACGCACGGTTTTCAGCGCACGTGAGAGCAGCTCATCCCAGAGCGACTCAAGCTCACCGTGCGGCTCGTTATAGAGCTCGAAGATCAGCTTCGGGCTGTGGTTCGCGTAGTGGCGTGCGATCTGCCGCCACATGGACAGAAACCGGACATGCCGCACGGCGGGGTCGACAAGCTGCTCGCCGGGATCGAGCGGGTCACCATCGAGCTGACGGTAGTGGTGCATATTGAGCATCACCGTGGCCCCACGCGCCAGCAGCGCCTCCACGACGCTATCGACGCGGCGCAGGAAGGCGGGGTCGATGATGGCGCTGGCATCCGCGCTGGCGTGATTGCTCCAGCGCACCGGCAACCGCACCCCCTTCGTAAAGCCCTCGGTGCCGACCAGCGCGATGAACTCGTCCTTGGCCCGCAGGCCCCAGTCGCCTTCGTTCGGCGCGTCCAGCATATTGCCGAAGTTAATGCCACGCGACAGCTCGGCTGCACGCTGAAAGGCAGCCGGCGATGCACCCGGCATCGGTGCCTGCACCGCGGGCGATGCCGCCAGCGAAAAGGCATCCACGCCAACCAGGCCACTGGCACTGGCACTGGCACTGGCACTGGCACTGAAATTGGCGCAGCCCGTCGAGCCCAGGGCCAAGCCCAGGAACAGGGCCAGCGCGACCACGCTGCGGCCGACGTCGAGGCGCCCGCTCATGCGGCCATCCCAATTTGCAGGGCCTCGCCTTGGTCACTGAAAACATGCATCTTGCCGGGCACCGGCAACAGGCCGATCACGTGACCCGGCTGCAAGTGACATCCGGCGGCCGCCTGCTTCAGCGCGATGCTCACCGGCTGCCCGTCCAACGTCACCAGGCTCGCATAGGCAACGACCACGTCGCCCAGGTTTTCAACCATGTCGACCGTGGCACGCATGCCCTGCTCCGGCGCCACGACACGCAAGTCCTCGGGTCGAACGCCAATGAGACAACCCTGTGCAAGCCCATGGGACAGGCTGACAACGAAGGTGCCGATCCGCACCTGGTTGCCAGCGGCCGGCGTCGCGGGCATGAAATTCATGCGCGGCGAACCGAGGAAGCCGGCGACGAACTGGTTGGCCGGTTGGTTGAACAGGGCTTGCGGCGTCCCCACCTGTTCAAGCCGCCCGGCGTTGAACACGGCGATGCGCTGCCCCAGGGTCATGGCCTCGACCTGGTCGTGCGTGACGTAGATCATCGTCGTGCCCAGGGCCCTGTGCAGCCGGGCCAATTCAAGCCGCATCTGCACGCGCAAGGAGGCATCCAGGTTGGACAGCGGCTCATCGAACAAAAACACCTTGGGGGTGCGAACGATGGCGCGGCCGATTGCCACCCGCTGCCGCTGCCCACCAGACAAGGCACCGGGCTTGCGGTCGAGCATCGGCGTGAGCTGCAGCACCTCGGCCACCTCGGCCACCTTGCGGGCCACCTGCGCCTTGGGCACGCCGCTCATCTTCAGGCCGAAGCCCATGTTCTGTGCCACCGTCATGTGTGGATACAGCGCGTAGCTCTGGAACACCATGGCCACGCCACGTTCAGCCGCAGGCAGGTCGCGCACCGAATGGCCTTCGATGAGCATGTCGCCCTCGGTCATGACTTCAAGGCCCGCCATCACCCGCAGCAGGGTCGATTTGCCGCAACCCGAAGGGCCGACAAAGACCATGAACTCGCCATCGGCCACCTCAAGATCGATACCGCGCAGCACCTCAGCGCCGCCGGGAAAGGTCTTGCGCACCTGGCGCAGCGACACCTCAGCCATGACTCAGCCCCGGCCTTCCTGCGCCGCCGTGGCCAGCGCCACGCTGCGATACCAATGCGCGCTGCGCTTGAGCGTGCGCTGCTGCGTGGCGTAATCCACGTGCACGAGGCCAAAGCGCTTGGCGTAGCCCGAGTCCCATTCGAAGTTGTCCATCAGGCTCCAATAAAAATAGCCACGCACATCGACACCCTGGCTGCGCGCCTGTGCAATCGCCTCGAGGTGGGCGCGGACATAGTCGATTCGAGCGCTGTCATCGACCACGCCCTGCTGCAGCCGATCGTCATTTGCCATGCCGTTTTCGGTGATGTAGACCGGCGGCAGGCGGTATTGCTGATGCAGGCCCACCAGCAGTTCCCGCAGCCCATCGGGATAGATCTCCCAACCCATGTCGGTGACCCCGAGCCGCTTGGGGGCGGGTACCGGCGGCACGGCGGCGCTGGCCCACAGCCGCGTGTAGTAATTGACGCCCAGGAAGTCGAGCGGCGCCGAGATCAGTTCCATGTCGCCGGCCTGCACCTCGGGAAACAGCGTCAGGCCGGCGTCCTGCGGATAGCTGCCCTTGAAGATCGGGTCCATGTACCAGCGCACGAAGCTGGCGTATTCGCGTTGCGCCAGGGCGAGGTCGGCGGGGCTGTCGCTGGCCGGCGTTGCGCTGGAATGGTTGAGCACGATGCCCAGCGGACACTTCGCACCGCTGGCGCGCATGGCAGCCATGGCGAGGCCATGCGACAACAGCAGGTGATGCGAAACCTGGCAGGCCAGCACCGGATCGGCCGCACCGGGTGCGAATTTGCCGACGCCGTGTCCCAGCACAGCGGTGCACCAGGGCTCGTTGTGCGTGGCGAGGCTGGCCAGGCGGTCGCCAAGGCGCTGGCTCATCACGTCGGCGTAGCGCGCGAAGTGATGGGCTGTTTCGCGGTTGCCCCAGCCGCCCAGGTCTTGCAGCGCCTGCGGCAAGTCCCAGTGATACAGCGTGGCGTGAGGCTGAACGCCCTTTTCCAGCAGCGCATCGACCAGCCGGTCGTAAAAGTCCAGACCCTTGTCATTCCAGCCGCCATGGCCCAACGGTTGAACGCGCGACCAGGCGATGGAAAACCGATAGGCGCCGACGCCCAGTTCGCCAATCAGCGCCACGTCATCGCGCCAGCGGTGGTAGTGATCGCAGGCCACATCGCCGTTGTCGCCGTTGACGGTTTTGCCCGGCGTGTGGGAGAAGGTGTCCCAGATGGAGGCACCGCGGCCGTCCTCACGGGCTGCCCCTTCGATCTGGAAGGCCGCCGTGGCCACGCCCCAGAGGAATTGCTTGCCCAAGGCTTGCGCAGCGCTCGGCGGCAAGCCCAGCGGCAGTTCTGGCCCCGTGCGCTGCGGGATTGGCTGTTCAAAGTGCTGAGATATCGTTTTCATGAGGGCTGGAAAATTGAAATTTCAAAGTGTTCGTTGTTGCGGAAGTGGTGGCTAACCCGATGTCAGCTCTTGACCGCGCCAGCCGTCAGGCCGTCAATGAGCCGGCGCGACGCCACGGCGAACATCGCGAGCAGGGGCAGCACGGCGATGGCCGCACCGGCCGAAATTGCGCCCAGTGGGGTCTGGCCTGTGCCCTGCAACGCCCGCAGCGCCAGCGGCACGGTGTAGCGATCCATGTCACGCATCACCACCAAGGGGCCGACGAAGTTGTTCCAGGAACCGATGAAGGTGATGAGCGCGAGCGTGCCCAGCGCCGGGCTGACCAGGGGCAGCACCACGCGCCAGTAAATGCTCCATTCCGAGCAGTTGTCGAGGCGCGCTGCTTCAACCAACTCGCGCGGAATGGCGCTGGCCGTGTACTGACGCATCATGAAAATGCCCAGGGCGCCACAGGCGGAAGGCACGATCAGCGCGCGGTGCTCATTCGTCCAACCCAGCCAGCCCATCATCAGCACCGTGGGCACCATGCCCAGGAAAGCTGGCAGCAGCATCGTGATCATGATGGCGCTGAAGAACTTCTCCTTGCCCTTGAAGTCCAGCAGCGCAAAGGCATAGCCCGCGAGTGAGCAGAAAAACAGGTTCAGCAGGGTCACGGCGAGGGCGACATAGACGCTCCAGCCAATGTTCAGCCAAAAGTCCGGCAGGCGGTCCAACAGCAGGGCCAGGTTGTCGAGCAAGGCAGCGCTGAACCACATTGGCGGCGGCACCGACAAGATGGCCGCGTCGGTGTGCGTCGCAAAGACGAACATGTAATAGAACGGGGCGAAGGTCAAAAAAGCGCCAATCAGGACAATCACCTGACCGGTCAAGCGGCTCAGGTTCAGCGCTGTCGCAGGTCGACGCCTTGGCGGGCTTACCAGCGGTGATGTTGCAGGGTTCATGCGCCCTCCTTCCCGGCTTTGTCGCCCAGCAGCCGGTTGTTCGCCCAGGTGGCGCCAGCAATCAACACGAACAGCAACCAGGCAATGGCCGACGCAGTGCCGAAGTCGCCCTCACTGAACGCCATCCGGTACATGTGCATGGCGGCGGTGCGCCCGCCCTGGTCGATGCCGCCCGTGCCGCCGGTCAAAATAAATGGCTCTTCAAACAGCTGAAGATTGCCGATCAGTGTGAGCGTCACGGCCAGGAATGCCATCGGCTTGAGCATCGGCACGACGATGTGCAGGAAGACGCGCAGACGGCTGGCGCCATCCATCTCGGCCGCCTCGAACAGGTCTTTCGGGATCGTCTGCATGGCAGAGAGGTACAGCACCGTGTTCCAGCCGAGGTAGCGCCAGAACACCACAAAGCTGATCATCCATTTGGTGTACTCGGGCTGTGCCCAGTCGATCGGTCCGGACGCAAACAAGCCACCGATCAGCGGCAAGCCACCCAGCGCCTGCAGCGTCGCATTGACAATGCCGAAGTCCCTTGAAAACAGGGCCGTGAAGACCAGTGAGATTGCCACGCTCGAGGTGATGAAGGGCAGGAAATACAGGCCCAGCACGACATTGCGCCAGCGTCCAAACGCCGTGTGCAGGAAGTACGCCAAAGGCAAGGCGATCAGATGCTGCGGCACACCGGCCACGAGGGCGATCCACACGGTGTTGTAGACCGATCGGCGGAACCAGTCGTCTTGAAACAGCGCGTAGACGTAGTTGTCCAGCCCCACCCACTGCATCGCTTCAAGCCCCGCTGCCGGATCCCAGCTGTGCAGGGACAAGACGATGGAAAACAACAACGGGAACAGACCGAACAGCGCAAAGAGAATGAAGAATGGGCTGATGAAGACATACGGCACGCAGCGCCGCCACAGTTCACCCCGGGCACGACTGCTGGCTTTTGAAGCGCGTGACTTGTCGGCGACCGCCCCGGCCAGCGCGGCGTCAATCGAGCGAGGATGTGGCTGCATATCGATCATGCGGCCACCCGACGACGGCGAACCCGCCGCTCGATGCCCTGGCGGGCAGCGGCCAAAGCGGCTGCAATGGGCATGCCACGCTCCAGCACCTGTTCGAGCTGGGCATTCACCACATCGATGGCGACCGCGTCGTACGGATCAGCGTCAACGGCCGGAATTCGATGGGCGGCGTCGCGCCAAAGCAGGCGGGCGCGCTGATCCGCGAAGAACGGCAGTGGCTCGTTGAAATAGGGGTCGTCGTGTGCCGACAGCAGGCTCGGGAAAGCGTCCTGCGCACGAAATGCCGCCATTTGCTGCCCACGGTCGAGTGCAAGATAGCGGATGAACTCCCAGGCCAGACGCTTGTTCGGGGCCCGCTTGGGCACGGCATAAAAAGATCCGCCCCAGGCGGCATACGCCCCTTCGGGCAACTGCGCAGAGCGCCACAAGCCGGCCTGCTGCGGCACGATCCAGTTCTTCAGATGGCCCCCCAGCCAGGAGCCCATCATCTGCGACGCAATGCGCCCCCGACGGAAGCCCTCCACCCACTCACTGGACCAGGCTTTCACACGCGCGTCGATTCCGGCTGCGCGGGCTGCCTTCGCCAGCGCAAATGCGCGCGCGAAGCGCGGTGACTCGACGAGAACGCGACCCCGGCCGTCAAAGAAAACGCCCTCCCCATCACGCAGGCTGCTGCGGATATAGATGTCCTTGATGTCAACCGCGCTGCCCATCAAATACACACCGGCTTTGTCTCGAAGCTGACGACCTGCGGCGATGAAGCCATCCCAGCTTGCGGTCAGATCCCGTTCACTCAGACCCGCCTTGTCCAGAAGATCGAGCCTGAAGAAGAGCGCGCCCGGACCCAGGTCAACCGGGAATGCCGCCAAAGCGCCTTGGCTGCTGCGTGCGGCAGCCATGGCGAAAGCCGGCACCTCAGCGGCCCAATGCAGCGCATTGAACGGCGGCTGCGAGAGGTCTTCCAGGCCGGCGGACTCTGCAAGTTTGCCGATGATTTCCATGTCCATCGCCATCACATCAGGCAAGTTGGCACCTGCGGCCAGCGCAGTGGTCATCGCCGTCGGGAAGTCAGCCATGGCAAGTGAGCTGAGTTTGATGTCGACCTGCGGGTAGAGCTTGGCGAAACCGGGAACCGCCACCTTGACCGACCGATCCAAATCTGGAAACGATGCCACGGTCAAGACCGTCCGCGCCCCGGAAGCCCCCGACGCCTGGGCCGGCTGCAGCCCGGCCTGGGCGGCGCCAAGCCCGATGCTGCACTGCGCAACCCTGTGCATGAACGTTCGCCGCTCGCCACTGAAGGCCGTGTCAGCGGCGTCAGGGGCAGAGCAGGCAACTTCGCTGCGGTATTGAGATATCGTTTTCACGAGTGCATTTTTAACGAGCTTCGCGCTCAATCAAATGCGGCAAACCCTAAGTCCATGCTTCAGATGCGCGGCAAAAAGGGCGCTGATATTGCTGGGGTGCGTACGACTGCCGAATTGGCTGTACGGGCTGCACCAATGCCTGCGAGGGATCGATATCATGCCAACTGACCAAAATATCGCCACACACCGAATGAGCGCAGCCTCCGCCAAGCTTCTATCCAACCCCGACACGGCCACTGTTACCGATGTCGCCCTGCTGGCGGGCGTGTCCGTCAGCACCGTGTCGCGCATCTTGAATGGCAACACCCGGGTCGCATCGGACAAGCGCCAAGCCGTCGAGGCCGCAATCCAGAAGCTCCAGTTTCAACCCAACTTGTCAGCACGCAGCTTGCGCAGCGGCTCGACCAAGACCGTGGGAGTGCTCACCCAGGAACTGGAGAGCTTGTACTTCACCGCCGGTGCGAAGGGTGTGGAGGACGGCCTGATTGGCAGCGGCTTCACCCCCTTGCTGGTGACGGGCCACTGGAACCCGCAAGAGGAACTCGACCGTGCTCGGTTGCTGATGGCCCGCAAGGTCGATGCCATCATCGTTCTGGGCGGAACGCTGAGCGACACACAGCTGATCGACATGGGTCGGCGTCTGCCCATTGCGATCACCGGCAGGCAATTGCAAGCCCCCAATGTCTTCGCCTTCGGTTTTGACCAGGTCGGCGGTGGCACCCTGGCGACGCGCCATTTGATCGAGCTCGGACATCGGCAGATCGCTCATATTTCGGGGCCGTCGACGCACGTTGACGCGATTGAGCGCAAAGAGGGCTTCCTGCACGCCCATCGCGAAGCCCACTTGAGTGTCGATCCGCGACTCATCGTCGAAGGCGATTACCAGGAAGAAGGCGGCCGGCAAGCTGCACTCCGGCTGCTGGATGCCGGCCTGCCGTTCACAGCAATTTTTTGTGCCAATGACCAGATGTTGTGGGGTGTGCGCTTGGCGCTGTACGAGCGCGGCCTGGCGGTGCCAGGTGATATTTCATTGGTAGGCTTTGACGACCTGCCGCAATGCCGCTACATGACGCCGCCCATCACCACGGTCAGGCAACCCATGCACGAAGTCGGGGAAGCCGCAGCACATGCGGTCCTGCATGCCTTGGGTTTTGCGCCGGCCCAACAGCAGCCTTCACCCGAGCTGGCACTGAGCCTGATCGTGCGCGGAACAACCTCGCCACCGAAGGCAATTTCGTGACGTCCAAGTTGTGGTCAGTCGTACTGCAAAGCGCATCCGACAAACCCACATCGTCAACAGTGACGCCGGGGACAGCCCTGCTCTTGACGTTCATTGTTGATCGACCTTGGCGACGATACGGCTCTGCTGTTTGAGGGGCGGCACAGGAACGATGAACGAAGTGGCTGCTTGATCGACCTTGCACGTTGAACAGCGACAGCGTGGTGAAGCAACCCAAACTTCGACCACCGGCTGGATCGAGAATGCGGCGCAGCCACAGTCACAGCCAGCAAGGGAATTCTCGGCTGCACCAACGGGCTGCGCCGCGTTCCCCGTTCGGCAACAAGTTCCATCATTCAGCTGCACCGCAGAGAATCAGGCACTGTCTCTTGACAGAGAGAAGCCACATCAAGGTTAAAAATGCACGGCCACCCTGACCAGGGACAAGGCCCGCACAGCAACTTTCACAGCTGCAATTCGCCAAGCTTGCGTTCACGCGCACTTGCTCCATATCATCCAAAATCTGGCGAGTGTTTCAGCCATCCATGAATGAGCGGCATGTAGCTGCCGAGGCTGTTTGATATGCACGACCCAACCGCACTTATTCATGTTGATGCCATCTCCTTGCTTGCCGCTTCACACGCCGCACGCGCCCTGGGACAACATCGAGAGGGGGCTCGCCTCGCCGGGGATTCAGCCATGTTGGCTGAGCACGCAGGCGAGCCTGCTCACATGGCTCTGGCCATGGCCCTGCTGTCCTTCCATCAGCTTCGGCTGGGCGACTGCGAAGCCTCTATCGCCGCAGGGCGGAAGGCGCTGAAACAATTCAGGGACAGCGGTGATGTGCTGGCGCAGTCTCAAGTGCACAGCACGCTGGCGTTAGCGCACTTCAATGCAGGGCTGACCAAAGAAACCCTGGCGCATGCGGTCCAAGCACTGAGCACCGCACGTGCCAGCGGCGATATGTTGGCGCAATGCTGGGCGCTTAACCGCATGGGCATTGCACATGACAGCGTAGGCCGCATTGAAAAAATGTTCGAATACTTGGGCGAAGCCTACCAATTGGCACTCGAGTTGAACGATACAGAGACGACCTTCGGAACACTGAACAACCTCGCCCGCGGAGGTCTCAGTCATGGAGAATCGTTGAAGGAACGCGGCGAAGACCCTAAGCCAACTTTCCACCAGGCCCTCGCCCACGCCGAGGCAGCGCTGGTCATTGCTGAGCCGACTGGAAACCGCTTTTACGAAGCGATGAGTTTGGCGGCGGTAGGCAACCTGATGGGCCTGGTGGGTCGCTCGGCGCAAGCCCAGGCGCATCTTGAGCGCGCAAGGGGCATGGCTATCGCCCATGGTTTTCGCAGTGTCGAGTTGGACGCTGAAGTGCATCTGGCCTGTCTGTGGCGCGAACGTAACGACTTGGCCACCGCATGTGCCGGACTTCAAGTACAGCTGCGGGCAAACGTTGACGGCAAAGTAGAGGCACAGTTCGCCGTTAAAGCGCACCGCATGCTGTACGAGATGCTCAAAGCACTGGGTAAATTCGAAAGTGCTTTAGCCCATCATGAGCAGTTCTATGTGTTGGAGCGCCGTGAACGGGAAGCACGGGCCGACATGCAGTCGCGCATCCTCATCAACCAAGCTGAGCTTGACCAGGCCAGGGCTGCTGTCGAGCGCTCCGGGCTAGAGGCTACACAGCAAAGGCAGCGTGCCGAAGAGCTTGACAAAATTGCGCATCACGATGCCTTGACCGGGCTCCACAACCGCCGCTATATCGATTTACATCTGCCGATGTTGGCGGCAAAGGCACGGTCGCTGGGCATGCCGCTATCCATCAGTATGTTGGACATCGACCGCTTCAAACTTGTCAACGATCTATATGGACACGCCTTGGGGGATCTCGTGTTGGCCAAGGTGGCAGAGCTACTGCGTGCCAATGCGCGCAGCAGTGACCTCACCGTGCGCCAAGGTGGTGAAGAATTTCTGATCGTATTTGTCGACACGACGCTTGCGCAGGCAGCCGAAGTTTGCGAACAACTGCGTCTTGCAGTGCAGAACTACGACTGGGAAGCGACACAGCCTGGTCTCAAGATCACCCTGAGTCAGGGGCTGAGCGGGTGCCAAGAGCACGAAGCCCTGGCGCATTGGTTCGCCCGCACTGACGCAG
Source organism: Burkholderiales bacterium (assembly GCA_038327205.1). Taxonomy (GTDB): domain Bacteria; phylum Pseudomonadota; class Gammaproteobacteria; order Burkholderiales; family Burkholderiaceae_C; genus Paucibacter_A. Next base: position 14,014 of record JBBQKT010000015.1, read on the forward strand.
CCCTCTACCAAGCCAAAGATCAAGGGCGCAATCGGGTGGTGCAGACGGCCGAGTCGCAGCCCGAAGGGACTTAGTTTTTTGAAAAAAGTCCCCCTCGCTTCACAGAGCTTGTCGACCCAGGAGTTTTTCAACAAAACGGGCAGCCATGAAGGATTTGGCCGGGTTTGGACAGACAGACATTCAAGAACAAAACGGTGGCGAGGTTGCTGCTGCCGTAGAGCGCTGCCAGGCCGTCTTGGTGAGTGGCGTTAATCGCAAGCAAGCGCGAGTGGCCGGTGCCCGTTGGATGCAGGACTGCGAGATCGCGACCATAGATGTTTGCACCCCGCAATGCTGGTGGTTTGCACGAGAGCCTTGTATCGGGCGATGGTGGGCTCGGGGCGGTGCACCTGGTGCAAGGGGTGCGCCGTGCCGTTGCGCCTGGCCAACGAGTCGTGCTTTGCCGACCTGCCACAGGCGCGCCTCGTGCCGATTCTGGCCGACGAAGGCTTTGTCAACCGCCGCGAGGATGTCAACACAAGCCCGAGCGCGCTCACGATTGAGCGGCGGCAGATTGGAGTTCGCCGGCGGGCTCAAAGAGCATCAGGTGGTCGAGCAGCAAGCGCACGCCGATGCGCTCGCCCACCGCGTGGTTATGGTGCGAAGGCACCAGGGCCAAAAGACGACTGCCACCGCGCAGGCGCAAGGTGTATAAAAACTCCGCCCCTAAAAAGGCGCGACTGAGCACGGTCGCCAGCACGGGGCTGGCGTCATCGTGAATCACATCGTCGGGGCGCAGCAGCACGTCCACCCTGCTGCCCACGGCGCATGCGCGATCGTCGTTCGACGCACCGTTTCCCAGCACACCTGCGGTTGACGAACCAGCCCTGGCCACACCGGTACCCGAAAGCCGCAGTGGCTCATCGGCGCTGATCTCGCCGAACTCACCATCCGCCAGCGCCAATCGACGCGGCCCCATCACCGTGCCTCGGACGAACACCCCTTGGCCGATAAAGTCAGCCACGAAGCGGTTGCCCGGCTGGTGATACAGCCGGTAGGCGCTGTCCAACTGCTGCAGGCGGCCGGCTTTCATGACCGCGATTTCATCAGCCAAGGCAAACGCTTCGTGCTGGTCGTGAGTCACGAAAATTGCGGTGGCAGCGCTGGCCTTCAACAGGCTGCGCACTTCCACCGCCAATTGCTCGCGCAGTTCCAAATCGAGGTTGGAAAAGGGTTCGTCCAACAGCAGCAAGCGGGGCTCCGGCGCCAGCGCACGCGCCAAGGCCACGCGCTGTTGTTGGCCGCCCGACAGCTCATGCGGATAGCGGTGGGCCACGCTGCTCAGATTGACGGTGTCCAACAAAGCGCGTGCGCGTTCCATGTCTGCACGGCGGCGCGCCGTTCCAAACGCCACGTTGGCCAACACGCTTAAGTGCGGGAACAAAGCATGGTCTTGAAACACCATGCCGACGCGGCGCTGCTCGGCAGGCACATGCACCGAAGGGGCGCTGACCAACTCACCCGCGATGCGAATTTCACCGCTGTGTACGGGCTCGAAGCCCGCGATGCAGCGCAGCACCGTGGTCTTCCCGCAGCCCGACGGCCCCAGCAAACAGCAAATGCTGCCTTTCGACACGTTCAGGCTGAGATCGATCACCGTTTCGCGCGGGCCGTGACGGTGATGCAGATGGCTGAGGCTGAGTAAGGGCGCGGACGAAATTGAGGGCAACGGAGCAGTAGACAAAGACATGATGAGAACGACGGTAGCTGTGCGAAATCCAGAGCCGTACCTTACACTCTTTACGAATGACTCGCATTCGCAAACTATGAACTCGAGCCTTGCTGACGTTGACAGTCTGCCTGGCCACCGCCCAGCCACTCGTCGGCTTGGCTCACCTTGGCGCATAGGCGGCCTGAGCGCACTGGCCGTTGTGGTGGCGGCTTTGATGGCGCTGCCGGTGCTGTCGGTGGGCAGCAATGTGCTGCAGGGTGGCACGTCCGTCACATGGGCGCATCTGCTGTCAACCGTGCTGCCTGACTACATCGTCACCACCCTGTGGTTGTGCGTCGGGGTGGCGCTGCTGACGGCGTTGCTGGGCGTGGGCACGGCATGGTTGGTGACTCATTTCGACTTCCCGCTGCGCCGCAGTTTTGATTGGATGTTGGTGCTGCCACTGGCCATGCCGGCTTATGTGATGGCCTACACCTACACCGACCTGCTCCAATTTGTGGGCCCTGTGCAAAGCTATCTGCGCGAGTTGATGGGTTGGACGCGCGCCGATTACTACTTCCCTGAAGTGCGCTCTACCGGGGGTGCCATGTGGATGTTGAGTTTGGTGCTGTACCCCTATGTCTACATGCTCTCCCGCACCGCATTTCTGGAGCGCGGCGCAGCCCTGCTGGAAGCCGCACGTGCCATGGGTTTGGGGCCTTGGCAACGCCTTTGGCGGGTGAGCTTGCCGATGGCGCGCCCTGCCATCGCAGCTGGTGTGGCCTTGGCATTGATGGAGACCCTGGCCGACTATGGTGTGGTGTCTTACTTCGCGGTGCAGACCTTCACGACCGGCATTTACCGAGCCTGGTTTTCATTGGGCGACCGTGCCGCCGCCGCGCAGTTGGCCATGTGTTTGCTGGGGTTTGTGCTGCTGTTGCTGGCGCTGGAGCGGCAATCGCGCGGCGCGGCGCGATTTCATGGCACCGGCTTGCGCGCCCAGCCCCAGCGCGGCACGCCACTGACCGGCTGGCGGGCGGCCGCCGCGATGTCGTTTTGCGCTTTGCCGCTGTTGCTGGGTTTTGCCTTGCCGTGTGCATTGTTGGTGCGCTGGGCGCTGACGGTGGGCGATGCGCAATTCGGCTTGCGCTTCGTTGAGTTGGCGCGTCACAGCGTGACCGTGGCCGGGCTGACCGCCGTACTCGCCGTGGTCATGGCTGTCTTGGTGGCCTACGCACGCCGGCTTGAACCGGGGCGTTTGACGCGCTGGTCGCACATGGCCGTCGGCAGCGGTTACGCCCTGCCTGGCACGGTGATTGCCGTGGGCCTGCTCATCCCCTTGGCGCAATTCGACAACGCCTTGGCACAGGGCTTGAAAGCGCAATTTGGCTGGAATGTCGGCCTGATGTTGACCGGCAGCATCGCGGCCTTGGTGTTCGCTTGCGTGGTGCGGTTTGCCAGCGCCGCACTGCAAACCACCGACGCCGCCTTGCACCGCGTCACACCGCACATGGATGATGCCGCGCGCAGCCTCGGGTTGAGCGCCTCTCGCAGCTTGCAGCGCGTGCATTTGCCGCTGCTGCGTCGCAGCCTTCTCACCGCCGGGTTGCTGGTGTTCATAGACACCATGAAAGAGCTGCCCGCCACCTTGGTGATGCGGCCTTTCAACTTTGACACGCTGGCCACGCAGGCCTACACCTTGGCGTCGGACGAACGTTTGGCCGAGGCGTCTACCGCATCGCTGGCCATTGTGGCGGTGGGCTTGTTGCCGTTAATTCTTCTATGCCGTCAAATTGCGAAGGATGGCGTGAAAAGCCGCCTTTGAAAGCGCGGCTTAAGTGGTTGAAACGGCTTAACGCCAGCCAGCACGGTCAAACACTTTTTGCGCGGTGCTGGTCTGCGGCGCCCACTGTTCAACCGGCAGATTGTCGGCCTTGAAAGCTCCCAATTTTTCGAGTGCAACGTTCTTGATCACGGCTGTTTTCACCACCGGCCATTCGTTGTTGCCATCGGCAAAGTAGCTCTGCGCCGCGTCGCTGGACAGGTACTCCAAAAACCTCACCGCGTTGGCTCGGTTGGGTGCATGTTTGACCACCCCGGCGCCCGACACGTTCACATGCGTGCCCCAGGTTTTTTGATTCGGCCACACCACCGTGAGCGCGGCCATGACCTTCACGTCTTCAGGCTTGGTGGAGCGCATCAAACGGGCCACGTAGTAGGTGTTGGTCAGCGTCACGCCGCATTCACCCGCAGCCACGGCGCGCAGCTGGTCGGTGTCGCCGCCCTTGGGGCTGCGGGCAAAGTTGGCCACCACGCCCTTGGCCCAAGCCTCGGTGGCAGCCTCACCGTCGTGGGCAATCAATGCGGCACCCAGCGATAAGTTGTACGGATGCGATCCGGAGCGAACACATACCTGCCCTTTCAAGCGCGGGTTGCTCAGGTCTTCATAAGTTTGAACCCACTGCCCGTTGACAGCAGCAGTGTTGTACGCGATCACGCGAGCGCGGGTGGAAAACGCGGCCCAGTTGGCAGTGCGCAGGCTGGCGGGTACTCGGTCTTGAATCAGCTTGGAGGCCAGCGGCTGGAACATGCCAGCCTTGTCGGCCAATTCCAGGCGCGACGCATCCACCGTGATCAAAATATCAGCTGGGCTGCTGGCCCCTTCGTTTTTGATGCGCTCCATCAACTCTTCTTCCTTGCCGTCCAGCCGGTTGATCTTGATGCCGGTTTGGGCTGTGAAATTGGCGTACATCGCCTCGTCAGTTTGGTAGTGCCGGGCCGAATAGATGTTCACCATTTGCGCAGGCGACGCCGTTTGCGTTTGCGTTTGCGTTTGCGTTTGTGTTTGCGTTTGCGTTTGTGCCTGCGCGCCAACACTGGCGAAGACGTTGACGGCAATTGCCGCTGCAGAAAGTGCATTTAAATTCATGATGAAGCTTCTCCGTAAAGCCACTGTTTGGGGCATCAGCTTCAATATTAACAGGAACTATTCGCATTTAGATCCGACTTAAAAAGGTGATGTTCTCCATTCAAGCTGGACTCGCGTCGACCCCTCTGCCTATCTTCAAACCCGAAGGAATGGCACGAACGAGGCGAGCAGCGAAACACCGGCCAGCAATAACAGGCCGCTGACGACTCGGCGTGTCAGCGTTGGGCTGATGGGCGGCATGTAGCGATGCTGAAGCCAACCGACGCCGTGAACCACCGGCACGGCCGAGGCACTGAGCAGGACGGAAGACCAGGAGAAGTGCCCAGACAGCAGCACCAGCGTCAATCGGAGCAGCTGATTGATCGCGAACATCAGCACCCAGCATTGCCGCACCAAAGCGGGCGGCAAGGGCTGGCGGTGCATGTGAAAGACCATCGGCGGACCCGCGCTTGAGAACAGGCCACCGAGCAGGCCCGAGAGCGCACCGGTGACGCCGAATGCCAATCGGCCCGAGACGGTCTTGCGCGGCTTGGCATCGAAGATCAATGCGAGTGCGCAGGCAAGGATGGCCAGCCCCAGCAGGCCTCTCAGCAGTTGCACCGCGTTGTCGGTCAGCCAGGCCAGCAACGCGACACCCACAGCCACGCCGACCAAGCTGGGCAAGATGGCCGGCTTCATCACCCGCCATTCGGGTTGCAGTTGGTGCAAGCGAAAAAACGACACGGCGTTGACCAGGGTCAGCACGGTGGCCGCGTTGGCGGCGTCGACGATGGGGACCAGTTTGAACGTCGCCACCAGCCCCAGCAGCACCAAGCTGAAGGCGAAGCCCGTCATGTTCTGGACACAGGTGGCCAGGGCGACGCAGGCGATGAAGCCCAGGTAGGCGCTGGTCTCAGGAAAAATCATGCGGCGATGCTCTGTCGCACCGTGTGTTCCCGGCGGGCCATCAGCTCGGCGCTCTGCGCACACGCCAAGCTTGGCTCGAAGCGCTGACCAATGCGCCACATCGCGCTCAACTCATCCAGACCGCTGTAGACGCCGCTGTACACGCCGCTGGTCAGCCCGGCCAGAACGCCGGCGCCCAGCGCCGTGGTTTCAACGCTTTCAGGCCGCACGACCGGGATGCCCAGAAGCTCGGCCTGGAACTGCATTTGCGCCTGCTTGACCGACACACGATCGTCGACACAAAGCTCGCTCACCGGCTGTGCATCGCGGGTCATCGTCTGAAGAAGCGCAGCGCTTTGGAATGCAATGGCTTCGATGGCTGCGCGCGCGCTGTGCGCTGCCTTGCTGCCACGCGTCAAGCCAACAATGCTGGCTGCGATGTCGTGCGCGCTCACCCCCCTTTTGCAAGGGCCCCCTGCGCCGTGGCCAACGCCAATGCCAACGCCAACGCCACCGGGTCGTGCCAGATGCGCAGCGGGTCGTTGTCGACCCTCCCTCATCATCGGCATCGTCGAAGACGATGAACGGGGCGTTGCCACCCAGTTCAAGTGACAGCTTCTTGATGGTCGGCGCGCATTGCTTCATCAGGATTCGGCCGACCTCGGTCGATCCGGTAAACGACAGATGCCGAGCCACGTCGCTCTCGCACCGGCGTTTGCCGATGGCGATGGATTGCGCGCCGTCGCCGGTCACCACATTCAAAACACCGGCGGGCAAGCCGGCTTCGAGCGCCAGCGCGGCCACGGCCAGCGCGCACAGCGGCGTTTGCTCGGCCGGCTTGATGATGACGGTGCAGCCTGCGGCGCCGGCGCGCTCAGCTGCGTCGATGGCGGCTTGGGTCTCATCAACGCCGAGATTGGCGACCTCTGCGAGTACCGCGCCGGTGCTCGGGTCGGTGACGTGAAAACGCGCTGTTCCGGCGACCCAGGCGGCGCCGATCAGCGCGTCGGTGCGGAGCAGTGAAGGCTCGGCCAAGCGGCTCAAGGGCGAAGGGATGGTGTTCTCACTCATGCGGGTTGCTCAATGGGCATTGACGGTTGGGAAGGCTGCGATTCGTCCACACCTCGATAACGACGCGCCAAAGCCTCGAAGGCAAGGATTTCGGACTCGGGCACTGGGCGGCCCAGTTCTTCTTGCAGCAGGGCGGCGACCGGACGCGCCAGCGCTTGCGCTCGCGCCGCATCCAGGAACAGCAGCCGGCTGCGGCGGGCCAGCACATCTTCGATCGTGCGGGCCATTTCATGCCGGACAGCGAAGCGCAGCATCGCCTCGCTGAAGCCGCCGTTGCCGTCGCGCCAGAGCCAGTGATCAGCGCCTGGCAGGACTCGCAGCGTGGCAGCGTCGTCGCCATAGAGGTGTTCGCCGGGCGACTGCGCCAGGTTCCCACTGGCCTGTGCCGGCGCCCCGACCAGCCGCAGATGGGAAGTCACATCGTCGCCTTGGCGCGGCAGCAAGTGAGCCTCGACGCAGTGCGCCATCACGTCTTCGGCCATCGCCCGGTAAGTGGTCCATTTGCCGCCGGTGACGGTCACCAGACCCGATCGGCTGACGATGACGGTGTGCTCACGCGAGATCTTTTTGGTGCTGCCGCTGCGGTCGTCATCATCCGGCTTGACGAGCGGCCGCAGGCCAGCCCAGACCGAGCGCACATCGGCGCGAGTGGGTGGCTTGCTCAGGTAGGCCGCCGCCTCTTTCAAGATGAAACCAATCTCTTCTTCCGACGCAAGCGGCTCGGCCGGCAGGTCGCTGCGCGGCGCATCGGTCGTGCCGAGCAGGGTCTTGCCGAGCCAGGGCACCGCAAAGAGCACGCGGCCGTCGGACGTTTTCGGCACGATCAGCGCGGTGTCGCCGGGCAGGAAGACACGGTCGACCACCACATGAACCCCCTGGCTTGGGGCGACCATGCGCGGCTTGGGCTTGGTGTCGGGGTCACGGTCCATGTCTCGCACCGCATCGACCCAGACGCCGGTGGCGTTGACGACGGCCTTCGCGCGCAGCACGATGATCTCGCCGGTCTCGGCATCCCGCACGGTCGCGCCGCAAACCTTGTCGGCCTCCCGCAGCAGGCCCATCGCTGGGCAATGGTTGAGCACCACCGCGCCCAGGCCGATGGCGGTGCGGGCCAGAGCGACGGCCAGCCGTGCATCGTCGAACTGCCCGTCCCAATACTTGACGCCACCGGCCAGCGCCACTTGGCGCAGATTGGGCAGCTCGGCCATTGCCTGCTTGGCTGAGAGCCGCTGTGTCGCGCCGAGACTTCGGCGCCCGGCCAACGCGTCATAGGCCTTCAGCCCGAGGCTGTAGAAAGCCGGTTCCCACCACTTGTAGGCAGGCATCACGAAGGCCAGGCGCTGAGCGAGGTGCGGGGCGTTGGCGAGAAGGGTCGCGCGTTCATGGAGCGCCTCACGCACGAGGGCGATATTGCCCTGCGCGAGATAGCGCACGCCGCCGTGAACCAGCTTGGTCGCGCGCGATGAGGTGCCTTTGGCGAAGTCATCCGCCTCGACCAGCGCGACCGAGAAGCCGCGGGCTGCAGCATCCACGGCCACGCCCAGGCCAGTCGCACCACCGCCGATGACGACCAGATCCCATTGCTGCGCTTCACGCAGGCGGACAAGCTGTGCTTCGCGGCTGATTGGAATGCTGCCTGCCATATCTCAGCTGATCACCGATTGCTGGGCAATGCCCGCGTCGACCAACACATGCTGGCCGGTCATGCCGTTGCTGTCATCGGCAGCGAGGAACAAGGTGGGCCGCGCGACGTGGCCAGGATCAAGACGAATCTTCAGGCATTGGGCGTCGAGAAAAGCCTGATCCGCCGTCAGGTCCCGATGCAAGGTGGTCTGTCGTTCGGTGACGATGGCACCCGGCACGATGGCGTTGACACGGATATTGCGGCCACCCAACTCGCGGGCCAAGGTCCGCGTCAGACCGAGAATTCCGGCCTTGGCGGTGGTGTAGCCGACGAGGTTGGGACGGCCCCGCATCCAGGACACCGAGCCCATATTGATGACCGAGCCGCCGCCCGCTGCGGTCATGCCCGGGGCCACCGCCTGGATCGCAAAGACGTAGTGCTTCAGGTTCAAGGAAATGCGGTCATCCCAGTAGTCGGAGGTGACGTCTTCCATCGCATGCCGGTCGTCTCGGCCGGCGTTGTTGACGAGCACGCGAACCGGGCCGAGCTTCTCGGCGACACGGGCCAGCAGGGCCTGATAGGCCGCCACGTCACGCACGTCACAAGGTTCGAAGTAAGGCGCCGCATGGCCCGCTTCGACCACCTCTTTAACCACGGCCGGGCCGCCATCGGCGCTCAGGCCGCAAAAGGCAACGCGTGCGCCTTGCGCCGCGAAGCTGCGGACCAACTCGGCGCCAATGCCCGAGCTGCCGCCAGAGATGAAAACAGTGCGGTCCTTCAACGAGGGATAGAGGGTGGTGTTCGTCATGGTCATTTCACGAAGTTAGTCGGCAGGCCCGGCACGTCGACCCGCAATTGGAGCACCCGGCCAAAAAGCGGCGACTCGCCGACGAGGCTGGCCGGAACAGAAAGGGCTTGTAAATCCATCGGGTGTCTTCAGACGGGCGTGACGCGCAGGGTCATCGAGATGGATCGCGTCGTTGACATGGCTGACCGGTTCCACGCAGAA
>JBBQKT010000016.1:0-22846 GCA_038327205.1 Burkholderiales bacterium
ATTGCACCAGCGGCTCGACGATGACGGCAGCGACAATGCCCTGCCGGGCAATCAACACCCGCCGCAGGTCAGCCAGCGCTTTCGCCTCCTGTTCAGGCCCGAGCCGCGAGTCGGGCGACTCGACCACATGGGCGCGCATCAGCAGCGGGTCATAGGCGTCGCGGAAAACCGCCACGTCGGTGACGGCCAGCGCGCCAATCGTTTCGCCGTGATAGCCGTGCCGCAGGCAGACGAACTCTTTCTTCTCGGCCAACCCCAGATTGCGCCAGGAATGAAAGCTCATCTTCAGCGCGATCTCGACCGCGCTGGCGCCGTCGCTGGCGAAGAAGGTGTGGCCCAGCTTGCCGCCCGTCAGCGCCGACAGCTTTTCCGCCAGTTCAACAGCCGGCGCGTGGGTGCAGCCGGCCAGCATCACATGCGGCAAGGTGTCGAGCTGCAGCTTGATCGCGGCCTTGATGCGCGCGTCCGAATGGCCGAACAGGTTCACCCACCAGGAGCTGTTGGCATCGAAATAGCGGCGGCCCTCCATGTCGTACAGCCAGGCGCCCTCGCCCCGCGCGATGGGCAAAGGCGGCACGACCGCCGCGCGGGCCATCTGCGTGCAGGGATGCCAGACGGCGGCGAGGCTGCGGGCTTGCAGATCAGTCTGTGCGGACATTTTTGTTCAGTTCAACCAACTCGGTTTGCTCTTGTTCAAGAAACTCGCCACGCCTTCGCGCCCTTCGGTGCTGGCGCGGATGTCGGCAATACGGCGGGCGGTGTCGTCGCGCAGCTCGTCGGTGATCGGTGCATGGGCCACGTCCTGCACCAGCTGCTTGCAGGCCCGCACGGCCTCGGGGCCATTGGCGAGGATGGCAGCAGTCAGCGCATCGACCTTGTCGTCCAGCGTCTCAGGGGTGGCCAGCTCATGGACCAGACCCAGCCGGTGCGCCTCGGTGGCGGAGAATCGCTCGGCCGTGACGAAATAGCGCCGCGAGGCCTGCTCGCCCAAGGCGCGCACCACGTACGGCCCGATGGTGGCGGGCAACAGGCCCAACTTGGCTTCGGACAGACAGAAGCTCGCCGCCTCGACCGCCACCACGATGTCGCACACCGCCACCAACCCGACGCCACCGGCGTACACATCGCCTTGCACGCGGGCGATCACCGGCACCGGGCAGCGGTAGATCGTCCACAGCATCTCGGCGAGCCGGCCAGCATCGCCGTGGTTTTCGTCCCAGTCGTAATGGGCCATCGCCTTCATCCAGTTCAGGTCGGCACCGGCGCAAAAGGCTTTGCCCTCGGCCGCCAGCACGATCGCGCGCAGTTGCGGGTCGCGGCCCAAGGTGTGGAAGGTCTCGGTCAACTCGGCGATCAAGCCCTCGTTGAAGGCATTGCGCACCTCGGGGCGGTTGAGGGTGACGCGGGCAACCTTGTCTGCAAGGTCGATTTTCAAGTGGGTGGCGGGCATCTCACGGTCCTCAATTCATTGCAGTCGGCTGCAACCAGGTTCGCAGGCCAAAGTGCGCCACATAGGCTTCAAAATCACGGTCGCGGTGCAGCAGCAAGTGGTCATGTTCAATGCAATAGTTGGCCAACAAGGCGTCGACCGCGCTGCGCACCGACCACCCGTGAGCGCACAGATAGCGCCAGCGCTGGGCCGCTGACGTTGCCAGCGCGGCCCCGCCGATGGACTCGATGGGCAGCGCCTCAAACAGCTGGCGTGCAAACCGCAACTCACGCTCGGTGCGAAAGCCTCTCAGCACCTCGAACATCACCAGATCGGGCAACAACAAGCCCGATTCAGGGCGCGCCAGCATCGTTTGCAATGCCGCGCACTCCACCGTGTCTCGGGCGTTAAAAAAATCGATCCAGACGCCCGAATCAACGACGACCAAGCTTTGCCTCCGGCTCATGAACGAAACCCACCTGAGCGGGTGCGGCTAGCGCTACGCCCGCATCGGATGGCGCAGCTTGAATGCGAACCATATTGGGCTTGCCATCCAGCCGCTCATCACCCGGCCAGCCCCAGGGCAACTTCCCATGTGCTTTCAGGATTTCCTGGTAAGCCGCCTGACGCTTGATCAGCGCCAAGCCCGCTTCCACGGCTTCCCGCTTCGTCTTGAACCGGCCCGCCGCCATCGCGTCGGCCATCAATTCATCGTCAATTTCGATATTCGTGCGCATGATGTGTACCAACTCAACACAAGGTGCGCATTTTACATCCGAAACACGCCAAACTTCGTCTCCGCAATCGGCGCATTCAGCGAAGCGCTCAAGCCCAGCGCCAGCACGCGCCTTGTGTCTGCCGGGTCGATCACGCCGTCGTCCCACAGCCGGGCGCTGGCGTAATAGGGGTGGCCCTGGTCTTCATACTGCTGGCGGATCGGGGCTTTGAACCCCTCCTCTTCGTCGGCCGACCAGGCGCCACCCTTTGCCTCGATGCCATCACGCTTGACGGTGGCCAACACCGACGCCGCCTGCTCGCCGCCCATCACCGAGATGCGCGCGTTGGGCCACATCCAAAGGAAGCGCGGCGAGAAGGCGCGGCCGCACATGCCGTAATTGCCGGCGCCAAAGCTGCCGCCGATGATGATGGTGAACTTGGGCACCTGAGCGCAGGCCACGGCCGTCACCATCTTGGCGCCGGCACGGGCAATGCCCTCGCTCTCGTATTTGCGGCCGACCATGAAGCCGGTGATGTTCTGCAAGAAGACCAGCGGGATCTTGCGCTGGCAGCACAGCTCGATGAAGTGCGCGCCCTTGTTGGCGCTCTCCGAAAACAGGATGCCGTTGTTGGCGACGATGCCCACTGGCATGCCTTCAATATGCGCAAAGCCGCAGACCAGGGTGGCGCCGTAACGGGCCTTGAATTCGTCGAACTCCGAGCCATCGACAACGCGGGCAATCACCTCGCGGATGTCGAAAGGTTTGCGCGTATCGGTCGGGATCACGCCATGCAATTCACTCGCATCGAACAGCGGCGGGCGCGGAGGCTGGGTCAACAACTGTGTGTCCTTGCGCCAGTTCAGTTTGCCGACCGACTGCCGCGCAATCGCCAGCGCATGGGTGTCGTTGTTGGCCAAGTGATCGGCCACGCCGGACAGCCGCGTGTGCACATCGCCGCCGCCCAGATCCTCGGCGGTCACCACCTCGCCGGTCGCGGCCTTCACCAGCGGCGGGCCGCCCAGAAAGATCGTGCCCTGGTTCTTCACGATGATGGTTTCATCGCTCATCGCCGGCACATAAGCACCGCCCGCCGTGCAGGAGCCCATCACGACGGCAATCTGCGGAATGCCGGCAGCGGACAGATTGGCCTGGTTGAAAAAGATGCGGCCGAAATGGTCGCGGTCAGGAAAGACCTCGTCCTGGTTCGGCAAATTCGCACCGCCGCTGTCCACCAAGTACACGCAGGGCAGGCGGTTCTGCGCGGCAATCTCCTGCGCGCGCAAATGCTTCTTCACCGTGATCGGGTAATAGGTGCCGCCCTTCACCGTCGCGTCGTTGCAAACAATCATGCAATCGACGCCAGAGACCCGGCCGATGCCCGCGATGATGCCGCCGCCGGGGGCCGCGTTGTCGTACAGATTCAGGCCCGCCAGTGGGGCCAGTTCCAGGAACGGCGTGCCGGGGTCGAGCAGCATTTCAACCCGGTCGCGGGGCAGCAGCTTGCCGCGCGACAAGTGCTTGGCACGGGCCGCCTCGCCGCCGCCCTGGGCGATTTTTTCGAGTCGGGTATTGAGGTCATCGATCAGCAGGCGCATCGCGTCGGCGTTCGATCTGAAATCGGCCGAGCGGGCGTTCAGTTGGGTGGTCAAAGCGGCCATGTTCTTTATGTCTCCGGACGTTCTATTTATTTGTTGGCGAGTTTATCGACCAGCACATGCTCGCAGAGCTTGAAGACCAGGTAGCTGGCAATCCCCGCCACGGCACTGGTCACCAGCTCAAGCAGTTGCGCAAAGCCGCCATCCATCAACCCGTCCCAACCCGAACGCCACAAAAACCCGGCGTTGGCGGACACCATCTTCACCAGGTCGAGCGACAGCAGGCCGAACACCAGGAAGGACAGGGTCATCAGCACAAAACAGGCGGCGCTGTGTGAGCTCAGCCAACGGTGAAGTCGGCTGTGCGCGGGCTGGTGGTGCGGGTCAACAGACATGAGATGGCTCCGGCGAAAGGAGGCAAAGGTTAGCAGGCCGCTCCGCAGTGCCCGCAGGTTCGTTACCATGCGTGAAAACTAGCGTTACCAAGGGGATCGGGATGCGCGACAAAGTCTGTTTCGGGGTTTTTGGCCTGGCCTTGATGCTCACCCTTGGAAACGCTGGTGCTGCAGCGGCCAAGCTGCCCTCTCCGGCAACCGTACCTGCCGTCGACGACAGCGCTTGGCAATACCGCGTTCAGCCCGCCGACACCCTGACCGGCCTGACCGATGCCTATTTGCAAGACAGCGCGAACTGGCGCGAATTGCAGCGCCTCAACAAGGTGGCCGATCCGCTGAAGCTGGTACCCGGCAGCACGTTGCGGATGCCGCTGCGGCTGCTGCGGCGCGAGGCCAGCGTGGCGCAGGTGGTGTTCACGCAGGGCGCCGTCAGCTTGGTGCGCCCGCCTGCCGAGGCTGCCACGCCGCTGGTCGCCGGCACCACGGTGCAGACCGGTGACCGGCTGCGCACCGGCGAGCAGGGCTCGGTGAGCCTGCGCTTTGTCGATGGCTCGCGACTGCTGATCGCGCCGGGCAGCGAGGTCAGCATCGAGCAACTGCTGGTCTATGGCCGCAGCGCCCTGCCCGCCATGAAGCTGCGCCTGAACAGGGGCAGCGCCGACAGCAAGGTCGAAAAGCAACCGAGCCGCCCGGCCGACTACGAACTGAAGACACCCAGCCTCAACCTCGGCGTGCGCGGCACCGAATTCCGCGTGCAGGTCTCGGACGACGGCCAGGCCACCCGCGCCCAGGTGCTGGAAGGCGTGGTCGCGGCGGTGCTTGCAGGGGCAAGCGTGCCGGTCGAGGCCGGTGCGCGTAGAACGCCGGTCGAGGCCGGCGCGCGTAGAACGCCGGTCGAGGCCGGCGCACCCACAACGCCGGTCGAGGCCGGCTTTGGCGTCGCCACCCTGCCCGGCCAGCCCGGCTTGCAAGGCGGCAAATTGCCCGCCGCGCCCGACCTGGGCAGCGTGCCGCCCCTGCTCGACCGCATCCCGCTGACCCTGGCCTGGTCGGCCCAAGCGGGTGTGCAGGCCTGGCGTGCCCAGGTGTTTGCCGCCGGTGACTTTGAGCGTCTGCTGCTCGACAGCCGCAGCAGCAGCAGCAGCCCCAAGGCGAGCTGGGGCGCCACCGCCGAGTTGGCCGATCTGCCGGACGGCCGCTACACCCTGCGCGTGCGCGCCATTGATGCGCTCGGGCTGGAAGGTCTGGCCAGCGACTGGCCCTTCACCCTGAAGGCCCGGCCGGAGCCACCGTTCAACCGGGCGCCACCTGCGAATGCCGTCGTCTACGGCGACACGCTCGATCTGGCCTGGACACGGCCGGCGAATGCCTTGAAGTTCCGTCTGCAAGTCGCCAGCACGGCGGACTTTGCCGCCCCGCAGCTCGACCAAAGCGACCTCGTTGGCACCGAAACACGCATCACTCTGCCGCCCGGCGTTCATCACTACCGGCTCGCCAGCATCGCCAAGGGCGACGATCTCGGCCCCTTCGGCGACCCCCAAAAGGTGACGATGCGGCCGATCCCGCCGACGCCCGCGCTGCAGGCGCCCGAATTGAGCGACAAAGAACTCAATTTCCGCTGGGCTGCTGCTGCCGGTGCGGCCCGCTACCAGCTGCAATTCGCCAGCGATGCGGCCTTCAAGCAGCTGCTCGCGGAGCCCAGCACCGACCTGCCCCTGCTGGCCCTGCCGCGGCCGGCTCCCGGCATCTACTACCTGCGGGTCCGAAGCGTGGACGCCGACGGCCATGCCGGCCCCTTCGGCAGCGCGCAGCAAATCGAGATTCCGCGCTCGCAATGGCCCTGGCTGCTGGTGCCGGCCGCGCTGCTGCTGCTCGCGCTTTAGTCCATGCCAGCAAGCGCTGCCGACGGCGAGTTCGCACCCAAGCCAGCCTCTGCGCGCCGCCTGGCGGCGCTGCCCCTGCTGGCCTTGCCGTTGGCCCTGCTTCTCACCGCCAGCGCCCTCTTTGAGCGACTCTCGCTCAGCCTTGATGACACGCTGCTGCGCCTGACCGCCCGGCCCGCCATCTTCCAGGAGGTATCGGCCGTGGACATCGACGATGCGTCGATGCGCCTGCTGCGCCCTCAGCTGGGTGACTGGCCCTACAAGCGCGATGTTTACGCCCTGCTGCTGAACTACCTGCGCGAAGCGGGGGTCAAGGTGGTCGTGTTCGACATTGTTTTTGTCGGTGCGCGCGAGGGCGACGACAGCTTTGCCAAGGCGCTGCAGCAGCGTCAGGACGTGGTGCTGGCCGCTGCCGGCCTGCGTCAGCCGCTGGCCGATGACCAGCCTGCGCGGCAGCTGCTGGCGCGCATCAGCATCCCCGCACCTGCCGATGCGCCGGCAAGCCGTTGGGCCGATGCCACCCTGCCGCATGAGATGCTGCTGGGCGTTGGCGTCCCGGGTACGGTTGGCCTGATTACCACCACCCTCGACGCCGATGGCCGGCTGCGCCGATTGCCGCTCCTGCATGAAATTCACGGCCGCCTGCTGCCCGCCCTGCCCTTGGCTGCGTTGCTGCGCACCGAGACGCCCGCGCCGACCTGGACGGAAGCCATCCAGCGCTGGCCGACCGATGGCGAAGGCAGACTGCGCCTGCGCCTGCCCGCCAATGCCGACGCCGTGCCCGCCATCGATTGGGCAAGGCTGATGACAGCCGCCCTTGGCGGCCTGCCGCCAGCGGATGAGCTGGCCCTGCGCGAGCAACTGGCCGGCCGCGCCCTGTTCATCGGCAGCAGCGCCTTCTTTGCCGATGCGGTGCTCACGCCGATGGGCCAGATGTCCGGCACCCGGCTGCTGGCAACCACCTATGCGCTGCTGAATCGCGACACCGTGCTGGCCAACCTCGGCGCGCCGGGCTTGGCGCTGCTCTGGCTGCTGGCCTGCGTGCCGGCGCTGCGCACCTGGCGCAGCGGCGAACCCGCATTGGTCACGCACGCCATCACGGCGGCTGCTGTGCTCGCCGTCTTGCTGCTGAGCGGCTTGGCTTTGCTGCTGGTCCGCAACGAGCTGGCCGCCCTGCTCGGCCCCATGCTGCTGCTGGCGCTGGGCGTGGCGCTGACCGGGCTGGCGCAGCTGCGCTGGCAGACCGAGCTGAACCGGCGCTTGCGCTTCGAGCGTGCGGTGGCCGACGCCGCCAACCAGGCCAAGACCGAATTCCTGGCCAATGTCAGCCACGAGGTGCGCACGCCGATGAACGCGCTGCTGGGCATGGCCGAGCTGCTCGGCCGCACGCAGCTGACGCCCACGCAGCGCAGCCATGTCGAGGTGTTCCAAAGCGCCGGGCAGTCGCTGTTCGCCCTGATCAACGACCTGCTTGACGTTGCCAAGATCGAATCCGGCCGGCTCGAACTGCACCCCCGGGTGTTCAACCCGGCGCAGTTGCTGGCGCAGCAGATCACCCTGCTGCAGCCGCGCGTGCAGGGCAGCGCGGTGAGCCTATCGCTGCAGGTCGAAGACAGCGCGAGAACCTGGGCGCTGGGCGACCCGCAACGGCTGCAGCAGGTGGTCGTCAACCTGGTCGGCAACGCGATCAAGTTCACCAGCGAGGGCAGCATCCGCGTGCAGCTTCGGCGCGAGCCGCTGGGCGATGACCTGCTGATCGACGTCGCGGATACCGGCATTGGTATCGCGCCCAGCAAGCACGAACTGATCTTCCGGCCGTTCACCCAGGCCGACGGTTCGGTCGAGCAGATGTATGGCGGCACCGGCCTGGGCCTGTCGATCAGCCGCAGCCTGGTGAATCTGATGGGCGGACAGATCACGCTGAAAAGTCGGCCTGGCGAAGGCTCGACCTTCCATGTCCGCGTGCCCATGCCGGTGGCCGAGGCACCGTTCGAACCCCATGCCGAGGAGGCCAAGATCATTTCTACCGCTTTCCAGACACCGCCCCTGCAGATCCTGCTGTGCGAGGACAACGAATTCAACGTCATGCTCGTCGAGGCCATGTTGCTGCCGCTGGGCCACAGCATCGACGTGGCTGAGAACGGCGCAGAGGGCCTGCACAAGTTTCGTACCGGCCAATACGATCTGGTGCTGATGGATGTGCAGATGCCCGGCATGGACGGCCATACCGCCACCGTTGAGCTGCGGCGCATCGAGTCCACCGAGCAGCGCCGGCGCACGCCGGTCATCGCGCTCACCGCCAATGCCTTCGAGTCGGACGTGCAGCGCAGCCATGAGGTTGGCTGTGACGACCACCTGACCAAACCGATCAGCCAGGCGGCCCTGCTCGACGCACTGGCCCGCCACGTCCCCCGAGATGCACGGCCACCGCCGCAGGCAGCACCCCTGGTCCCGCCGCCATTCCCCCCTCTGGGTGAAGGCCCGAAGGCACTCGAAGCCCAGCAGCAGGCGCAACATGCGCGGTGGCGCGCCCACGCACGGGTGTTTTTGGGGGAATGGAAGCACACCTGGGCCAGCGCCAGCGCCGCTCAGCGCCCGCAGCTGGCCGAGGACCTGGCCGCCGTGGCAGACCATATTGGCTGCGTCGAACTGGCTCTGGCCGCCGACACCTTGCGCGCTGCACTCTGCAACGGTGACGATGGTTTGGCCAGCCAACAGGTCGACGCCGCCCTGCTGCCGGCCCTGGTCGAATTGAGCGATGCCGCGCCAGCAAAGCCTGGGCTTTCGGTGTAGTCTCGCGCAGCTAAAAAATTCGCTAGGAGTGATTCGATGATCAAGATGACCGTGAACGGCAAACCGGTGGCACTGGAAGCCGACCCCACCTCGCCCCTGCTGTGGGCCCTGCGCGAAGAACTGCAACTCACCGGCACCAAATTCGGCTGCGGCATGGCCTTGTGCGGTGCCTGCACCGTCCATCTGGATGGTCAGGCCGTTCGCTCATGCCAGACCCCAATTTCGGCCGCTGCCGGCAAGAAGATCACCACCATCGAGGGCATCGGCGCCAGCAAGACCGGCAAGGCCGTGCAAGCCGCCTGGACCAAGATCGACGTGCCGCAGTGCGGCTACTGCCAGAGCGGCCAGATCATGAGTGCCTGCGCCCTGCTGTCGAGCAAGAAGTCGCCCAGCGACGCCGACATCGACAGCGCCATGAGTGGCAACCTCTGCCGCTGCGGCACTTACAACCAAATCCGCGCCGCCATCCATGATGCCGCTGGCGCGCTGAAGGGAGCTTGACCATGAAAAGCCTGATGGACCGCCGTCAATTCATCGCCTCCGGCGGCAGTGCTGCCCTGGTCGTCGGTTTCACCCTGCCACTGCTTGCCAAACGCGCAGAAGCCGAAACTGCCAACACCAGCAATACTTTCGCGCCCAACGCCTGGGTGCGCATCACACCCGACAACAAGATCACCGTCATCTGCGGCTCGGCCGAGATGGGCCAGGGCGTGCTGACCTCGATCCCGATGCTGCTGGCCGAAGAACTGGACGCCGACTGGAAGCTGGTCAGTGTCGAGCAGGCACCTGCCGATGCGGCCTACAACAACCCGATGTTCGGCATGCAGGCCACCGGCGGCAGCACCACCATCCGCGCCCACTGGACGCCGGTGCGCGAGGCCGGTGCCGCCGCACGGATGATGCTGGTGGCCGCCGCCGCCGCGCAGTGGAAGCTCGACCCGGCGACCCTGCGCACCGAGCAAAGCTTCGTGATCGCCCCGGGCGGCAAGAAGCTGAGCTACGGCGCGCTGGTGGCCGACGCTGCCCTGCAGTCGGTGCCGACCAAACCCGCCTTGAAAGCCGCCAAGGATTTCAAGATCATGGGCAAACCGACCAAGCGGCTGGACACCCCGGCCAAGGTCAACGGCACGGCCAAGTTCGGCATCGACGCGCAGATCGACGGCATGCTGGTGGCGGTGATGGCGCGCTCGCCGCTAGCGGGTGCCAAGGTCAAACAGATGAACGAGGCCAAGGCCCGTGCCGTCAAGGGCGTGCAAAAGGTCATCACCATCCCGAATGGCGTGGCCGTGCTGGCCGACGGCTACTGGGCCGCCAAGCAGGGCCGCGATGCGCTTGAAGTGCAGTGGGACCTGGGTGCCAACGCTGGGCTGGACAGTGCCAAGGTCTCGGCGATGCTGGCCAGCGCCGCTGGCAATGCCGATGCCATCGCCGTCAATGAAGGCAATATCAAGGATGCCGCCGCCAATGCCGACAAGACCCTGTCGGCCAGCTATGAGGTGCCGTATCTGGCCCATGCCTGCATGGAGCCGCTGAACTGCCTGGCATGGGTGAAAGGCGATGAAGTCACCATCTGGGCCGGCACGCAGAGCCAGGGCCCGGCCCAGGGCATCCTGAGCGGGATTGCCCAGGTCACACCGGCCAAGGTGAAGGTCAACACCATGCTGCTCGGCGGCGGCTTTGGCCGCCGCTTCGCACCCGACTTCACCATCGACGCGACCCTGCTGAGCAAGCTCAGCGGCAGCCCGGTCAAGCTGATCTACACCCGCGAAGACGATATGGCGGCCGGCTATTTCCGGCCTGCCTCGCTGGTCAAGTTCGAGGCCGCGCTCGATGCCAAGGGCCAGCCGACCATGCTGCGCGCCGACATCGGCTCGCCGTCCATCATGGGTGGCTCGGGCTTCATGCAGATCCCTGCCAACGGCGTCGATTCAATGGCCGTCGAGGGCCTGGCCGACCATGGCTACGACATCCCGAACCAGCGCATTGCTTACGGCCGTGCCGAGCCGGGTCCGCAGGTCTGGTTCTGGCGCTCGGTCGGCCATTCGCAGAATGCCTTTTTCATTGAAAGCTTTGTCGATGAACTGGCCGCCGCCGCTAAGGCCGACCCGCTGCAATACCGCCTGGCCCTGCTGTCCAAGCAGCCGCGCAAGCAGGCCGTGCTGCAGGCCGCCGCCGACAAGGCAGGCTGGGGCAAGCCCTTGCCGGCCGGCCGCAAGCGCGGCATCGCGGTGGCCGAGAGCTTTGGCAGCTATGTCGCGCAGGTGGCCGAGGTGTCGGTGGGTGCCGACGGCACGCCCAAGGTGCACCGCGTCGTGGCAGCAGTGGACTGTGGACAAACCGTCAACCCATTGACGATCTCACGCCAAATTGAGGGCGCGATTGTCTTCGGCCTGTCGGCTGCGCTGTACGGCAAGATCAGTTTGAAAGACGGCATGGTCGAGCAGGGCAATTTCCACAACTACCCGGTGCTGCGGATGAGCGAGATGCCAAAGGTCGAGGTGCACATCCTGCCCAGCATGGAAGCGCCAGGCGGCATCGGCGAGCCCGGCACGCCGCCGATTGCCCCGGCGGTGACGAACGCCATCTTTGCCATCACCGGCGTGCGCGTGCGCAGCCTGCCGATCGACACCGCGCTGCTGACCAAGAAGGCCTGAGTGAGGCCATGACCACCACCATCCTCGCCCTCTCCGGCAGCCTGCGCCGGGCATCGTTCAACACCGCGCTGCTGCATGCCGCCAAGAGCCTTTGCCCGCCCGGCGTGCAGCTCACGGTGCACACGCTGCACGGCATTCCGCTCTATGACGGCGATGTCGAAGCGCAGGGCGTGCCGGAGGCAGTGACCGTGCTGGCGCAGGCGATCCAGGCGGCCGATGGCCTGTTGATCTGCACGCCGGAGTACAACAACAGCATCCCCGGCGTGCTGAAAAACGGCCTCGACTGGCTGTCGCGCGGCGCCGAAGGCAAGAAGACCTTCGCGGGCAAACCGACCGCCTTGATGGGGGCCACGCCGGGTGGCTTCGGCACGGTGCAGAGCCAGGATGCGATGCTCAGCGTGCTGCGTGCGTTCAGCGTTGATTTCTGGTTCGGCGGGCGGTTGATGGTGTCCAAGGCCAACACGCTGTTGGATGCCGCAGGTGACCTGCAGGACGAAGCGCTGAAGACGCAGTTAAGGGACTTTCTGAAGGGTTTTTCGGCCCACATCAAATGATGCGCACGGCATCGCCCGTTGAACGCATCCCCAGCCATGCCAGTTCGGTCGGCGGTTTGCCCATCACCCGCGCCCTGCCGACCGCGCGCCGCCGCATGGTGGGGGCCTGGTGCTTTGCCGATCACGCCGGGCCGGCCGATCTGCCGCCCGAAAAGCGCATGAAGGTCGGCCCGCATCCGCATACCGGCCTGCAAACCTTCAGCTGGATGATCGAGGGTGAAATCCTGCACCGCGACAGCCTGGGCTCGGTGCAAATGCTGCGGCCCGGCCAGGTCAATCTGATGACTGCTGGGCGCGGGATTTCGCATTCGGAAGAATCGCAGACCGAGCGCCTGCATCTGGCCCAGCTTTGGATCGCTCTGCCCGACGCCACCCGCCAATGCCCGCCGGCGTTTGAGCATTTCGCGACCCTGCCGCAGTTGAACTTGGGCTGCTTTTCGGCCACCGTGCTGGCAGGCGTGTATGGCGATGTTCGCTCGCCTGTCCCCACCCACACGCCGCTGCTGGGCATGGACATCGCCAGTCAAGGCGCGGCGGTCACGCCGCTGGCGCTTGACCCGACGTTTGAGCACGGGCTGATGGTGTTGGAGGGTGCGATTGAACTGCGGCTGGCGGGTGAAGCGTTCGCGCTGGCACCCGGCGAACTGCTTTACCTTGCGCCCGGCCTTGAAGACGCCGAGTTGCGCTGCGGCGCCAACGCCCGCCTGCTTCTGCTGGGCGGCCCGCCATTCCCGGAAAGCATTTTGCTGTGGTGGAATTTTGTCGGCCGCAGCGGCGAAGAAGTCGCCCGGTACGCCCTCGACTGGAATGCCGAGCGGGGCGACTTCGGCCGTGTCGAAGGCTTCGACGGGCCGCGTCTGGTGGCGCCCGACGCATCGGGCTTGCGCTTGCGCGCCTGATTTCAGCGCGGTTTTTCAACGCCGTTTTTCAGCGTCCAGCGATTTGCGCCTGTTCGCTAAGACGCAGGTCAAGCAGGCACTGCTCACGCTCGCGACGGTCGCGCAAGATATTGCAACGCCCACGTTCCTGCATTTTTTGCTGGGCCTCGTCGCGTGTGTTTTGCGCTTGGGCCGCGTTTTCGTTCATCACCGACACCAGGAATGCAAGCATCACCAGCGCCAGCAAAAAACCAGCCAACGCCCAGCGATGCTCTTGGGAGGGCAGAAACACCAGCGCCGAGCCGCGCGAAAAATTGCTCACCATGATCTTGCTGGCGTGGCACCGATGCCGTCATCGCCCGCAGTCAAAAACGGGAATGCCACTTCGTAGCCCAGGTCCAGATCGGCCGCATTGGCGACCTCGGCGTAGAGCTGCTGCGCCGACGGCGCTCCAGCTTCCGCTTGGGCGACGATCATCATCGGTTGCATGGGCAGATCGAACATGGTGAGCTCCTGGCGCGTGAGAGTTTTGGATTACTTCTTTTTGTCCACTTCGTTGGCGATCACGCCGCCAACTACTGCTCCGCCCACGGTGCCCACCGTGCTGCCCCCGGTGACCACAGCGCCAACCACGCCGCCGACCGCTGTCCCGACTGCCACAGTGCGCTCACGTGAGCTCATGCCGGCACAGGCGCTGAGGCTCAGCGCCAGGGCGACGGCCAACAGGCTGGCGGGCAGGTGGGTAGTGGTGTTGCGAAGATTCGTTTTCATGGCGGTGACCTTGTGACTTGTTGATAACCAAGTCGCAAGTCTGAACCGGCATGATGGGCAGCAGAACCAGCGAAGTGCCCAAGCCCGTGTCGGACAAGGCCCACAGAGACCAAAGGAGTCGGGCAAGGCCAGCTCTTAGACGACGCTGGACTCAGCTCACCTGTTGCGCAGAAAGTGCTTTACGTTCTCGCGCTGCGCGCTGCCCTCCCGGCAGCGCGCGCACAGGCTGTGCGGGCGCTGTTCACAGCGCGGCCGTGTTGATGCGGTCAACAGACCGCCGTCTTGCTCAGGCCTGCTTGACCTGGCGACGGGCGCGCCAGCCGATGACGACCAGACCCAGGGCCATCAGGCCGTAGGTGGACGGCTCGGGCACGGCCGTGGCCAGCGTCGTCATGACAGCACCCGCCAGCAACTCATGGCCGCGGGCCGTCGGATGGATGGCATCCCAGAACAAGTCCTTAGTGATGTCGCTGCCGCAGACAGCCGAATTGACTGATGCGCCACAGGCATCGGTCACGTTGGTGAACAGACCGCTCTGTACCGCACCCTGCAGGAAGCTGTAGAAGTCAAAGCAGATAACGCCGCCCGCGCCACAGGCCACAGCGTTGCTGAGTGCGCCATTCATAGCCTGGGACAGTTGTGTCGCGGTGGTCACGCCAAGCTGGCCCGCAGCCAAGGCAGCGGGCGTCAAGCCAAAGTCCGGCGTGTTCCAGACTAGGATGTGTTGGGCGCCGACACTCTTCAGGGTGCCAACGATGGTGGCAATGTCGGTCGCGTAGCCGCCTGCCGTGCCAATAACGGTCGGCAAAGGATCAGCACCGCCGAGCAATGCCTCCAGCCCGACACGCACATTGTTGCCACCGCCCGCGACAACGTAGAGCGCATTGGGATCGGCAAGCCCACCCGTGCTTGCGATTTTCTGCATATACATGCCCAACTGTGTGGTCATGCTGAATGGGAAAGGTATCGCAGTCTGACCCGGGCCGGGAGGCGGTCCATCGGTGCCAGGCGCCGAGGTTTGTGCACCACCAAAGGCGTAATTTGTACCGCCTGCCAACGAAGGTGCCAACGTGACGCCCAGCGAGGCTGCCACATGCGTTGCCCAGACGGGACCATTGCTGTAGGTCCCCAAGGCGGCTGGATCGGGCTGAATATAAGGCAGCTTGCTAAAAAATGAGTTGTCGGTGATCACCGTGCCTGGCACGTTGCCAAGCCCGAAGCTCCCCAGAACCAGTGTGTTGTTACCGCTGTCCGACAAGCTGTCACCGAAGATGACCATGCTCGAATAGGCCCCGGCCTGTGCCGCTCCGGCGATGCTCAACAGCGCGATGACAACGGTGTTGATGACTGCTTTTTTCATGCTTTTCCCTTGAATGTAAACAAATGCAAGCGCGAGCATGGGTGAGGGTTGAGGGCGTGTCAATGTCAAAAGTTCGACTTCACAAAGCCCGCCATCAATCGCGGTTGAAACCAACCTCCACTGTCGCCACGCGGGCTTGGCTGATCGGCGCAAAACGCCACTGCAAGACCGCCTCCAGGGCCGCCACCGACATGCGTTGGTTGGTGGTTTGCACCACTTCGGGGGCCATCACACGGCCGTCGGGCTGCACGGTAAAACGCACCAGCACCAAACCCGAGCGGATATTCGCCTGCAACTGGCGCGGCATCTCGGGATCGACCTTGGTCAGCAACTTCAACGGCAGCATCAGCTCGGGTTCGGGGGCGGCGGCCACCGGCGCGGCGGGCAGCGGGGCCATGGTGCGGGTCACGATGCGGGCGGATGCGACCAGGGTGGCCTCGTACGGCAGCACAGCGTCAGCGCCGGCCGTCGAGCTATCGGCAGCAGCGACCGCCACCGTGGGTTTGCTCACAAGCGGTGGCGGCGACACAGCCGGCTTGGTAGGAGCCGGGGCCGAGGCCTGAGCACGCTGCACCGGCTTGTCGCCCTGCATGCGAATCCACTGAAAGACCTTGTCAGCATCGCGCTGGGCACGCTCGGTGGGTGTCAGCTCGGCGCGGCCGGGGTTGGGGCCATTTGCTGCGGCTGGCTGCCCCCAGGCCGGCGCCACACCGGCACAGCACAGGGCCAAGGCAAGCCTTGATCCCAATTGCCCGCCTTCCAGTCGAAGGTACTTCGCCACCCACCGTAAGCCGTGCATCAATTCATCTCTCAGACAACCAATAAGCGGTGGAATGTACTCAGCCTGCAGAGGGGCCAGCCTGCGGGTTTGCCTGGGTATAGGGCGAGGTACCTAGAAGCTGATGACAAAGGACGCGCCGCCGCGCAGGGTTTTGACACAGCGCACCGTGCCGCCCATGCTGTGAACGAGGCTGCGCACGACGGCCAAACCGATGCCTCGCACCTCTTTGGAGGCCGGTGCTGGTGCATTTGCAGAGACCGGCACCAACGCGGTTTCAGCGCGGGCGCTGAAAAAGGGCAGAAAAATATCGCGCTCCAGCCCGGCAGGCACGCCGGGGCCGTTGTCCCGCACGGTCAACAACAGCCGTCCACCGCGCACCAGGCGGGCGCTCAGGTTGACACGCGGCACCTCAGCGGTGCCCGCTGTGGCGGCCGTCGCTTCGGCGGCGTTCTTCAACAAATTGAGCAGCGCCTGCGCCAGTTGGCCGGGGTCGGCCATCAGCGTCAGGCTGGCGGGCTCGACGGTGAATGTGGCGTCGCCACCACGCGCGCGCCACTGCGCCGCCACCAATTGCTCTAGCCGGGCGAACAAGGCTGTCAACAACACCGGCTCCGGGCGCGGCTCAGGCAGTTCGCTGACCCGGCGGTAGTTGCCGACGAAGCTTGCCTGCGATTCGGCGCGGCGCGCCACCGTTTCCAGCGCCAGCGCTCTCGCTCGCTGAATGACCAGGGTGTTGAGCCGGTACAGCAGGTCGGGGTGGAAACGCTCTGGGTGGAACAGCGCCGCCTCGTCGGGATTGGTCGCGCTGACAATGCGCACATCCGCCGCCTCGGGCTTATCGGCCCCCAGCGGCGTGACTTGGCGGCGCTTCAGCGCGTTGATCAATTTGGCCTGGTTGGCGAGGCTCAACATGCCGATCTCGTCGAGAAACAAGGTGCCGCCCCACGCCGCCTGAAAGCGGCCCAGCCGGGCGGTCTTGGCATCGGTAAAACTGCCGCGCCGATGGCCGAACAGCGCGCTCTCGAAGGTCGATTCGGGCAGCGCCCCGATGTCCACCGCCAGTAACTCGCCACCGCTGCGCGCCGAGCCCTGGTGCAGCGCCTGCGCCACCAACTCCTTGCCGAAGCCCATCCCGCCGAGGATCAGCACATCCGCCTCGGTCGGCGCGATATTGGCGATCAAGGCACGCAGCTCGCGCATTGCGGCGGAGTCGCCCAGCAGCGGCGACGCGCCGGGACTGAAGTTCACGTCGAGCACCAGCACATCCGGTCTGCGGTGGGCATCTTCGCGCAGGCCTCGTGCACGATGCGGCTGCTCGATGGGCGGGTGTTGGTGGACGCGTTGGCGGCGTGAACGACGGGCGGCTCAGCCCTTGTGCGCCCCCAGTAGCACCCGGCAACGCGCCTCGTGCTGGCCGATTTCGGCCAAGGTCTCGGCAATGTCCTCGCGCTGCTGTTCGAGCTGGCGGCGGTGCTGACCCAGCACGTCGAGAAAGGCGCGCAGTTGCGGCGCACCGTCGGTGGAGGCGTCGTACATGTCGACCAACTGCTTGATCTCCTGCAAGCTCAGGCCCAGGCGCTTGCCGCGCAGGGTCAGCTTCAAACGCGTCCGGTCGCGCAGCGTGTAGACGCGGTTACGGCCGGCCCGGGCGGGCTCCAGCAGGCCCACATCTTCGTAAAAGCGGATGGCACGCGGCGTGATGTCGAACTCGGCGGCGAGTTCGGTGATGGTGAAAATCTCATTGGGCACGTCGGGCATGGCGCATCGCTAAACTGTTCGAGTGACGTTAACGTCAAGTCAACCGAGTGTCCCATGGCCAACCCCCGCGAATCCGAACTGACCTACCCCCTGGGCGATGCCCTGCCCGCGCCCGGCGGCGTGCTCGATGTGGCACCCGGCGTGCGCTGGGTCCGCATGGGCCTGCCGTTCGCGCTGGACCACATCAACCTGTGGCTGCTGCGCGATGAGATCGACGGCCAACAAGGCTGGACCATCGTCGACAGCGGCATCGCCAACGACGCCACCAAGGCGCACTGGGAGTCGGTGTTTGCCGATCACCTGGACGGCCTGCCGGTGCTGCGCCTGGTCGTCACCCACTTCCACCCCGACCACATGGGTCTGGCCCATTGGCTGACCGAGCGTTGGGGCGTGCGCTTGCACATGAGTGCCACCGACTACAACCTGGCCCGCCTGTCCAGCACCACCACCACCGGCGTGGGTGGCAGTGCAGCGGCTGATTTCTTTGCCGCACACGGGCTGGACGATGCCGATTCGCTTGCCAAGGTGCGCGCCCGCAGCAATCACTACGCCAGCATGGTGCCCGCCGTGCCGTCCAGCTACCGGCGCCTGATGGACGACAGCCTGCTGAGCATCGGTGGCAACAGCTGGCGCTGCATCGCTGGCTACGGCCATGCGCCCGAGCACCTGAGCCTGTACTGCGAAGCGCTCGGTGTGTTGATCTCGGGCGATATGGTGTTGCCGCGTATCTCCACCAATATGTCGGTCGTCGATGTGGAGCCCGAGGCCGACCCGCTGCGCCTCTACCTCGACTCGATCACCCAGATGCTGACCCTGCCGGCCGGCACCCTGGTCCTGCCCTCACACGGCAAGCCATTCACCGGGCTGCACGCGCGGGTCGATCAGTTGCAGCAGCACCATGATGAGCGTCTGGCGGACGTACTGGGTGCCTGCACCGAAGCGCCCAGCCATGCGGCGGGCCTGCTGGAGCTGCTGTTCAAGCGCAAGCTCGATCTGCATCAGATGACCTTCGCGATGGGCGAGTCGGTGGCGCACCTGAATGCGCTGTGGCTGCGCGGTGCACTGACGCGTCGGCTGGATGAGGACGGGGTCTACCGCTTCAGTGCCGCCTGAGGCCATCCGGGCGGCACTGAAGCGCCGACTAAAAATCGCCGCCATCGCCCTGCTTGCGCAGCAACGACGGCGGGACTCGGCCTTTTTGTACATCCCACTCTTCAACCCATGGGCCGAAGCCTTAGCAGTTGTCGAGCGACTCTGCGCCGAGCAGGGCCCTGGGAGATGCGTGCTGACAGCGTGTAAACACAGTTTGCTGAGTCCCACCTGAGCTCACAACCCCCCCCGAAGGTGGGATACGTTCCTCGCACAATCGGCGCCGAACGCTATTGCGCGATGATGGTTTCTTCGCGGAGCCGCTCACGGGCCAGCTCAAAATCAGGCACGACGGAACGCACCACGTCCCAGAAGCGCGCGCTGTGGTTCATCTCGCGCAGATGGGCCAATTCATGCGCCACCACATAGTCGATGATGGACGGCGAGTAATGAATCAGCCGCCAATTCAGGCGGATCGTGCCGTCCACGCTGGCACTGCCCCAGCGGGTCTGGGCCGACGACAGGCGCAGCTGTTTCATCGTCACGCCCAGCGCGGCGGCAAAGTGCTGGCAGCGCGGCTCAAAGGCAGTGCGCGCGCTGCGCTGCAGCCAGGCCTGCACGGTGTCTCGGATCTGCGCTTCGCCAGCCCCCGTCGGCAGACCGATGTGCAACACCTGGCTGACCTCATCAAACCGGCTGCCGGCGCGCGTGGCGGTATCCAGCTGCAAGGTGATCAGCTGGCCCAGATAGGACAGCGTTGCCCCGTCGCGCCACTCGATGCGGGCTGCCTGCACCCGGCGGGCGCGGTCGCGTTGCTCGACCAGCTTGCGCAAGATCCAGTCTGATTTCTGTTGCAGGGCCCGCTCAATATCGGCCTGCGGCAGCCAGCGCGGCGCGCTCACCCGCAGGCCCTCGGAGCCGACGACAAAGCCGATGCTGCGCCGCCGTGCGCGCTTCAATTCATAGGCGACACGGTGCTCGCCCAGCAGCATCTCGCGCGGCGCCGGCAGCGCACCGGGCCCAACTTTGGCACCAGCGTTGGCACCAGCGTTGGCACCAGCTTCGCCGCCAGCACCGGCAACCAGCTTGGCCTCGGCATCAAACAAGGACAGTTGGGGGTCTTGCAGCAGATTGGCCAGGCGCTTGTTGAGCATGGTGGCCATGGCTGCTCAGGCCTGAGTGCGCGGGGCAGCCAGCACAGCGACGGGCGTGTAAGCCTCGGGATCGAGGCGCCGCATCTCGGTCTCGATCCAGGCTTCCACCTCGCGCATCATCTCGGCTGGCTCGCGGCCCAACGACGGAATAGCTCGGCCAATGGACACATCGACCACACCGGGACGCAGCAAAAAGCTCTTGCGCGGCCAGCAGCGGGCGGCCGTGGCCGCGATCGGCACGACCGGAATGCCGATATCGATCGCCAACCGCGTGCCGCCGGTCTTGTACTCGCCCTTCTGGCCCCGCGCGATGCGAGTGCCTTCCGGGAACATGATCACCCAATGGCCCTTGGCCGCCAGCCGCTTGCCCTGCGCAGCGACCCGCGCCCAGGCTTGGGCGCGCTTGCTGCGGTCGATGTGGATCATGTCCATGCGCGCCATTGCCCAGCCGAAAAACGGGATGTAGAGCAACTCGCGCTTGAACACATAGGCCAGCGGATGGGGCATCAAGGCCGGGTAGGCAAAGGTTTCCCAGGTGCTTTGGTGTTTGGACAGCAGCACGACGGCGGAGTTGGCCTCAGCCGCGCTGGGCAGGTTTTCCATGCCCTGCACCCGCCAACGCACGCCGCAGATATAGCGCGCGCCGAGGATCGCCGTGCGCAACCAGCCCGCGCACGACCAGTACACCGGGTTACCCCGCGCGACGACCGAAATCAGCAACACCGCCAAGGCCCAGGGCACAACGGTGATGGCCAACCACAGGATGAAGATGGCAGAGCGAACAGCAGCAAGAAAAGTGGCAAACATCAAGTCAATCAAGTTCGCCGGCACTGGTGTCCGGCTTGAAAGTTTCACCGCGCGCATCAGCCTTGCTGCGGCGATCTTGTTGGATCAGCGATTCGGCAAATGCGCTCAAGTTGGCATGCAAGCGGCTGCCCGGCACTTGGGCCAGCAGCTCGGCCACTTGCGCCTCGCTCAGCTTGCCCAGGCGGTCGCTGCGCACCAGGTGCGGCATGCAGCCGGCCGCCTGTGCCGTCTGCAGGTCGCGCAGCGACGCGCCGACCATGTGGACGGTGGCCAGATCGACGTTGAAACGCTCGCCGATCTGCGTCAAAAGCCCCGGCATCGGCTTGCGGCAATCGCAACCTTCCTCCGGCGTGTGGGGGCAGAAGAACGAGGCATCCAGCCGCCCGCCTTTTTCGGCCAGCATTTGGTTCAGCTTCATGTGGATCGCATTCAGCGAGCTCATGTCGAGCAGGCCGCGACCGATGCCCGCCTGGTTGGTGGCCAGCACCGTGTGCCAACCCGCGTGGTTGAGCCGCGCCACCGCTTCAAGCGCGCCCGGCAGCGGCTGCAACTCGTCCACCGACTTGACGTGGTCGTCGCGATACCGGTTGATCGTCCCGTCACGCCCGAGGATGACAAGCTTCATGCCGTGGGCGTGATCGTTGCGCATCAGCTCGCCAACCTCGACAAATCGGCCACCCGGTTCATTGCCTCGTGCAGGGTCTTCAGCAGGCCCAGGCGGTTGGCCCGCAAGGCCGGGTCTTCGGCATTGACCATCACGCCGTCGAAGAAGGCATCGACCGGGGCTTTCAGTGCTGCCAGTTCACGCAAGCTGGCCGCATATTCGCCGTCGTGAAAGAAGGCATCCGCCAGCGGCTGAACGGTCTTCAGGGCTGCAGCCAGATGCTGCTCGGCGGGCTCTTGCAACAAGGCTTCGTCGATCTGCGCCACCACGGCTACATCGCTCTTCTTGAGGATGTTGCCAATGCGCTTGTTGGCGGCGGCCAGCGAGGCGGCTTCGGGCAGGGCCGCAAAGGCGCGGACCGCCTCCAGGCGCTGGCTCACATCGGCCAGACGCTGCGGCCGCAAGGCGAGGACGGCGTCTACTTCCTGCGCACTGAAGCCCTGCTCGCGCAGGCTGCCGGAGAGGCGGTCGAAGATGAAGTCTGTGAGCGGTGCGGTGGGGTCTTGAATCAGGGCGCCGAAAGCGGGAATGGCCGCCTTGAGCACCTCGTCCACACCCACATTGCCGGCCGGCCCGCTGAGCATGCGCACCACGCCCAGGGCATGGCGGCGCAGCGCGAACGGATCCTTGTCGCCGGTGGGCAATTGGCCGATGCCGAACAAGCCGACCAGGGTCTCAAGCTTGTCGGCCAGCGCCACGACCAAACCCACCTCGTTGCGCGGCAACTCATCGCCTGCGAAGCGGGGCTTGTAGTGGTCCTCGATGGCAATGGCCACTGCTTCGTTACGGCCATCATGGCGCGCGTAATAGCCGCCCATGATCCCTTGCAGCTCGGGGAACTCGCCAACCATGTCGGTCAACAGATCGGCCTTGGCGAGTTGGGCCGCGACCAAAACGTCATCGTTGTTCGGGATGCCGATGTATTCGGTGAGTGCCCTCGCAATAGCGATAACTCGATTCGTCCGCTCACCCTGCGTGCCCAGCTTGCCGTGATAAACCACCTTGTCCAGGCCCGCAACCCGCTCGGCCAGGGTCTTCTTCCGGTCCTGATCGAAGAAAAATTTCGCATCGGCCAGCCGTGGCCGAACTACCCGCTCGTTGCCGCCAACCACCGCGCTGGCATCGGCCGGGCTGATGTTGCTGACGACCAAGAACTTGTGGGTCAGCTTGCCCTCGGCATCGAGCAGCGGGAAGTACTTCTGATTCGCCTTCATCGTCAGAATCAGGCACTCCTGCGGCACGGCCAGGAACTCGGGCTCGAACTGGCAGGCCAGCACATTCGGCCGCTCGACCAGGGCGGTCACTTCATCGAGCAAAGCCTCATCGTCGATGGGCGTCAAGCCACCCGCAGCGGCATGCAACTGGCGCACGATCTCGGCACGGCGCTCGGCGAAGCTGGCGATCACGGCGCCCTGTTCAAGCAGTTGAGTCGCGTAGCTGTCGGCATGCTCGATGGCGATCACCGGCAGCTTTGATTCAAAGCGATGGCCGCGCGTTTCGCGGCCCGAGCTCAGGCCCAAAGTGCTCAAGGGCACCACGTCCGCGCCATGCAGGGCGATCAA